>DATMWM010000321.1:0-22667 GCA_035562535.1 Rhodocyclaceae bacterium
GCGGGTGCAGGACATGAACAGGACCGATCCCTCCGCGGCCGGCGGCAGCCTGCGCACCAGGGCCACGGGCGCGGCGTCCTGCTCGGTATCCACCCAGAACAGCCGGTGGTCGGTCGGATGCGGGGCCTGCTCGGCCAGTTCTACCACGGTCGCGAAGCGGGAAAGGTAGTCGGTGGCTGCCGCGACCTCGGCCGGCGACAGCCGGTCGGGCTCCAGGGCGCCGATCACCAGGATCTCCCGATAGACGCGATCGGCCTCGGAAGGGGCTTCGCCCTCGGCCGGCTCGGGCGATTCGTCCCGCCGCGCTTCGCGATGGAGATGGTGGGCATGCCGCCACAGCCCTGCCGGGATCGGCTGGCTCAGGTAGGCCGCGAGTTCCAGACGCTCGCGCTGCGCCTTGAGCGCCCGCGTGGCCACCGCGGTCGGGTTGCGGCGCCGGTTGCGGACCAGGCGATGCTCGACGTCGCTCAGCACGCGTTGATAGGCCTGGCCCAGGTCGGCGTAGAGCATGCTCAGGTCGTCGGCGGCCGCCGCCAGTTCCGGAGCGCGCGCCGCGCCGCTTTCCTGCAACTGCGGTTTGACTTCCGCGCAGAGCTGGTCGATCCGGGCATGAAACAGGTCGAGCATCCGGTGGTACTGATTGATGCTGATCGACAGGGCCCCGAGCCGGGTGAGGTTCTCCCGCGCAGCCCGCAGCTCGGAACCGGCCGGTCCGGGCGGGCAGGCCAGCCACTCGAGGATCTCGCCGACGCGTTCCTCGACGTCGGGCGGCATTTCGTTTTCGGACAGCGGAGGCTCGTGCTGCATTGGATGGACCATCGATACCGGAGGCGCGAATTGTGTAGAATCGGCGCGCATCGATCAGGCCGAGCCGCTTCGCGCCGCTGATCGCCGAAGAAGGCGAGATTCTAAGCCGCAACCGTTCCCATGACCATCGAATACGGCACAAGCCTGCTGTCCGCCAAGCCGATCCCGCCCGCCGAACGCCTGATCGTCGCCCTGGACGTGCCGGACGCCGATGCGGCGCGCGCGCTGGTCGAGCGGCTGGGTTCCGCGGTCCGTTTCTACAAGATCGGCCTCGAGCTGTTCATGGCCGGTGGCTACTTCGAACTGCTCGACTGGCTGGTGGCACGCGGCAAGCGGGTCTTCGTGGATCTGAAGTTCTTCGACGTGCCGGAAACCGTACGGGCGGCGGTGCGGGCCCTGGCCGGGCGCGGCGCGAGCTTTGCCACCGTGCATGGCAACCAGTCGATCATGGAGGCTGCCGGGAAGGAAAAGGGCGACCTGAAGATCCTCGCGGTGACCGTGCTCACCAGCCTGGACCGCGGCGACCTGGACGACCTGGGCTTCGCCTGCGACGTGGAGAAGCTGGTGCTCTCCCGGGCCCGGCGGGCGCTGGAGGCCGGTTGCGACGGCATCGTCTCCTCGGGCCTGGAAGCGCCGCTGATACGCCGGGAACTGGGGGATCGCCTGCTGGTGGTCACGCCGGGGATCCGGCCGGTGGAGAACCGCCCTGCCGACGACCAGAAGCGCACGGTAGACGTGGCGCAGGCGTTCCGCAACGGCGCCGACTACATCGTGGTCGGCCGGCCGATCCGCCAGGCCGCCGACCCCGAGGCCGCCGCCCGCGCGGTCCAGGAAACCATCCGCAGCCTCTTCGCCTGATCCGCGGCCGCGCCGAGCGGCTTGTTTTTCCGGCGTTTCCTGAGTATGATCGACGTCTTTTTTCCGGACGAGGGTGGTTTGCTATGGTCGTGATTCGGCTGGCGCGCGGCGGTGCCAAGAAGCGTCCGTTCTACAACATGGTGGTGGCGGACTCGCGCAATCGCCGCGACGGCCGTTTCGTCGAGCGCATCGGGTTCTACAACCCGGTGGCCGCCACCAGCGAGCAGGGACTGCGCGTGGACATGCAGCGCCTGGGCTACTGGCAGGAGAAGGGCGCCCAGTTGTCGCCGACGGTGCAGCGCCTGGTGAAGCAGTTCGGGGCCAAGCCGGCGGTCGCCGCCTGAACCCTTCGATGGTCGTGCTTGGCCGCGTGGGCGCCGCCTTCGGCGTGCGCGGCTGGGTCAGGATCCAGCCCTACGCGGACGAGCCTCTGGCCTGGTGCCAGATGCCGCGCTGGTGGATCGGGCGGGAAGCCGACGATCCCGGTTGGCGGACGGTGGAACTGGCCGGATGTCGCGAGCACGGCCGCAGCCTGTTGGCGCGCTTCGACGGAGTGGACGACCGGAGCTCCGCCGAGGCCCTGCAGGGCATGCTGGTGGCGGCGCCGCGGGATGCGCTGCCTGCCACGGAGGAGGACGAGTACTACTGGGCCGATCTGATCGGGCTGGACGTGGTCGGTCGGCAGGGCGACAGGCTGGGCAAGGTGGTCGAACTGATTTCCACCGGCGCCCACGAGGTGCTCCGCGTGCTGAACGAGGCCGGGACCGAGCGCCTGCTCCCTTTCGTCGAGCAGGTCGTCCTGGAGGTGGACCTGGCGAACCGGGTCGTCCGGGTGGACTGGGAGGCGGACTGGTAGGGCGGATTGGTTGCGGGGGGATGGCGGGGGATGATCGAATTCGACGTGGTCACCCTTTTTCCCGAGATGTTCGCGGCGGTCACGGGCAGCGGAATCACGCGGCGCGCCCTGGAGCGCGGGCTCTACGCGCTGCAGGCCTGGAACCCGAGGGACTTCGCAGCGGACAACCACCGGACCGTCGATGACCGGCCCTACGGCGGCGGGCCGGGGATGGTGATGATGGGCGAGCCGCTCGCGGCGGCGATCGGGGCGGCGCGGCAGCGGGCGGGCGCCGCCCGCCGGGTGATCTGCTTCTCGCCGCAGGGAACGCCGCTGCGGCACAGGCGGGTACTGGAACTGGCCGGGGAGCCGGGCCTGATCCTGCTCTGCGGTCGCTACGAAGGCATCGACCAGCGCCTGCTCGATGCCGAGGTCGACGAAGAGATCTCGCTGGGCGACTTCGTGTTGTCCGGCGGGGAGATCGCGGCGATGGCGCTGATCGACGCGATCGTCCGGCAGTTGCCGGGGGCGCTGAACGACGCGGAATCGGCGCAGCAGGAATCCTTCGTCGAGGGCCTGCTGGATTGCCCGCACTACACGCGTCCCGAGGTGTTCCGGGGCGTGCGGGTGCCGGAGGTGCTGCTGTCCGGGCACCATGCGGCCATCCGCCGCTGGCGGCTCAAGCAGTCGCTGGGGCGCACCTGGCTGCGCCGGCCGGATCTGCTGGCGGAGCGCGGACTTAGCGCCGGAGAATCGAACCTGCTGGAGGAATTCCGGCAGGAGCACGGGCAGCACTAGAAACAAGCGCGCACATCAGGCGGCAGCCTGCTCTGTGCGCAAGGCCAAGGGCCGTCGATATCTTGAAGGAGAGAAGTGCAATGAATCTGATCCAGCAACTCGAACAGGAAGAGATTGCCCGGCTGGGCAAGACCGTCCCGAATTTCGCGCCGGGCGATACCGTGGTGGTGAATGTGAACGTGGTGGAGGGTGAGCGCAAGCGGGTCCAGGCCTACGAAGGCGTGGTGATCGCCAAGCGTAACCGCGGCCTGAACTCCTCGTTCATCGTAAGGAAGATCTCCTCGGGCGAGGGCGTGGAGCGCACGTTCCAGACCTATTCGCCGCTGATCGCCAGCATCGACGTGAAGCGCAGGGGCGACGTGCGCCGTGCCAAGCTCTACTACCTGCGCGGACGCTCCGGCAAGTCGGCGCGGATTCGCGAAAAGCTGGAATCGCACAAGACCAGCGGCCAGTAAGCAGACCGGTGCACGCAGGGCGGGGGGCTGCTTCGGCGGCCCTCGCTGCTTTGGAGCGACCGGCGCCACGGCGTCCGCTAATTCTTCTAGAATAGCGCCGCACTATTGCTGGCCGGCCCGCCCGGCGGCGGTCGATCCGCCCGCCGCGTGGTCCTCAGCCGGAAAACTCGTCGAAAACACTTGCTCAGGAGGAGAAACATGCACAAACCGATTCGCTTCGCATTGGCCCTGGCCGGCGGGCTGGTGTCCGCCGGAGCCTTCGCCGCGCCGGTGATGATGTCGGCAGAGTGGGCCAAGGAGGCCTGCGCAGCGTGGAACAAGGACCCGGTGCTGACCGACAAGCTGGCCGAGTCCGGCTGGGTCAAGAACGACGGCGGCAAGGGCTTCAAGGTGATGCAGGTCTATCGCACCGACTGCAAGGACAGCCCGAAGGTCGAGCTGAAGATCGGCCTGAAGGACGGCAAGGCGATGTGCTCCTACGGCGGCCCGGCCGAGACGGCGGCCCTCAACAAGAGCCACGACTACGTCATGCACGCCACCACCCAGCGCTGGACCGAGATGGGCAAGGGCGAGTACGGCCCGATGCGCGCCATGATGTTCGGCCGGCTCGAGTTCGAGGGACCGAAGGGCGAGGCGATGAGCAACATGAGCCCGTTCGAGAACTTCCTCCTGCTCGTCGGCAAGGTGCCGAGCGACGCCGGCAGCTGCCCGAAGTAGGCGGGGCGGGCCGCAAAGAAAAAGCCGGGGCGCGCCCCGGCTTTTTCGTTTGTGCGCGAGAACCGCGGACGGCTCCGGCGTCGTCTGCGCCCCTCAGCGCGCCTGCTCGGCGAGCTTGTCCCGCTCGATCAGCGCGTAGGCCGAGTGGTTGTGGATCGATTCGAAGTTCTCGGACTCGACCGTGTAGGCGTCGATGCGCGGGTCGGCGTTGAGCAGGCCGGCGATGTCGCGCACCATGTCCTCGACGAACTTCGGATTGTCATAGGCGCGCTCGGTCACGTGCTTCTCGTCGGGTCGCTTGAGCAGCCCGAACAGTTCGCAGGATGCCTGGCCCTCGACCAGCTGGACAAGTTCCTCGATCCAGACGAAATCGTTGGTGCGCGCAGAGATCGTCACGTGAGAGCGCTGGTTGTGGGCGCCGCGCTCGGAGATCTTCTTCGAGCAGGGGCAGAGGCTGGTCACGGGCACCACGACGCGCGTGGTCTGCAGGTACTGGTTGCCGGCCCGGACCTCGCCGATGAAGGTGACCTCGTAGTCCATCAGGCTCTGCACCTTGGAGACCGGCGCTTCCTTGTTGATGAAATAGGGAAAGGACATTTCGATGTGGCCGGTCTCGGCCTCCAGCCGCTTGACCATGTCCCGCAGCATGTCTTCGAAGGACTCGACCGAGATCTCGCGCTCCCTGGCGTTCAGGATCTCGACGAAGCGGGACATGTGCGTGCCCTTGAAATTGTGCGGCAGCCCGACGTACATGTTGAACGTCGCGATCGTGTGCTGCACGCCGCCGGTCTTGTCCAGCACCCTGACCGGATGGCGGATCGATTTGATCCCGACCTTGTTGATCGCCAGGCGCCGCGAGTCGGCGGAGCCCTGCACGTCGGGTATGCATGCGGCGTCACGGATGTTCATGCTGTTCCCCAAGGAAATGCCTTTCGATCTGATGGCTTAGTCTAGCGCAGCGCGCTCCCTGCCTGCATCAGACCGATCTATCCGCCGATAGTTGCCTCGACGCGGGAAACGATGCCGGCGCTGTCCATCGCCAGTTGGGCCAGGAGCTGCTGCTGGTCGCCGTGATCGACGAAGCGGTCGGGCAGGCCGATCCGCAGCAGGCGCGCGGCCAGTCCCATCTCCTCCAGTGCCCGGGCCACTTCGGATCCGGCACCCCCGATCACCGCGTTCTCCTCGATCGTGACGAGCAGTTCATGCCCCGCCGCCGCCTCGCGGATGGCGTCGCGGTCCAGGGGCTTGACGAAGCGCATGTTGAGTACGGTTGCATCGAGCGCCTCGCCGGCCTGCAGGGCCGGCCCGAGCAGGGTGCCGAAGGCGAGCAGCGCCACCCGTCCGCCCCGGCGCCGCAACTCGGCGCGGCCGAGCGGCAGGGCGCGCATTTCCTGGTCCGGCGCGATCCCGGTGCTGCCGCCGCGCGGATAGCGCACCGCCGCCGGCGTGTCCATGCGGAAGGCGGTATAGAGCATCTGGCGGCATTCGTTCTCGTCGGCCGGCACCATCACCGTCATGTTGGGCAGGCAGGACAGGTACGAGAGGTCGAATGCGCCGTTGTGGGTGGCGCCGTCGGAGCCCACCAGCCCGGCGCGGTCCAGGGCGAACACGACCGGCAGGTTCTGGATGCATACGTCGTGGATCAGCTGGTCGTAGGCGCGCTGCAGGAAGGTCGAGTAGATCGCCACGACCGGCTTCAGGCCCTCGCAGGCCAGCCCGGCGGCGAAGGTGACCGCGTGCTGCTCGGCGATCCCTACGTCGTAGAAGCGCTTGGGATATTCCTCCGCGAAGCGCACCATGCCCGAGCCCTCGCGCATCGCCGGGGTGATGGCGACCAGCCGGGCGTCCTGGGCGGCCATGTCGCACAGCCAGTCGCCGAACACCTGTGTGAACGTGGTCTTGCCGCCGGACTTTCCGGCCTGGATGCCGGCTTCGGGCGCGAACTTCGCCACGCCGTGATAGAGCACCGGGTCGGCCTCGGCGAGCTTGTAGCCCTGACCCTTGCGGGTGATCACGTGCAGGAACTGGGGGCCCTTCCATTCCCGGATGTTCTTCAGCGTCGGGATCAGCGCGTCCAGGTCGTGGCCGTCGATCGGACCGAAGTAGTTGAAACCGAACTCCTCGAACAGGGTGCCCGGCGTGATCATTCCCTTGACATGCTCCTCGGCGCGCTTGGCCAGTTCCAGCATCGGCGGCATGACCGAGAGCACCTTCTCGCCGGCGCGGCGCGCGGCGTTGAACGTGCGTCCCGAGAACAGGCGCGCGAGGTACTTGTTCAGCGCGCCGACCGGCGGCGAGATCGACATCTTGTTGTCGTTGAGGATGACCAGCAGATTCACGTCCTCCACGCCGGCGTTGTTCAGGCCCTCGAAGGCCTGGCCGGCCGACATCGCGCCGTCGCCGATGATCGCCACCACCTTGCGGTCCTCGCCGCGGTCGCGGGCGGCCACCGCCATGCCCAGCGCCGCCGAGATCGAGGTGGAGGAATGGGCGGTGCCGAAGGTGTCGTAGGGGCTCTCGCTGCGCCGGGGGAAGCCGGAGATGCCGCCGAGCATGCGCAGCCGTGCCATCGCCTCGCGCCGGCCGGTCAGCACCTTGTGGCCGTAGGTCTGATGGCCGACGTCCCAGACCAGCCGGTCGTGGGGCGTGTTGAAGACGTAGTGCAGGGCGATGGTCAGTTCGACCGTGCCGAGATTGGACGAAAGGTGGCCGCCGGTCCTGGAAACCGATTCGACCAGGAAATTGCGCAGTTCCTCGGCGAGCTGGTCAATCTGGCGCCGCTCCAGGCGGCGCAGGTCGGATGGATCGTTGATGGTTTCGAGCAGGGGAAAGGGCGACATGGGGTGGCCGGGGTCGGGCATGGGCCGGTTCAGAACCGGCGTGTGACGATGAAATCGGTGAGCTCGCGCAGGCGGCGCGCGGCCGCACCGAACGGATCGAGGGCCGCACGCGCCTGGCCGGAGAGTTCCCCGGCGAAGGCGCGCGCACGCTCCGCGCCGAGCACCGTGACATAGGTCGGCTTGTTCTGCTTCTGGTCCTTGCCGGCGGTCTTGCCCAGGGTGGCCGTGCTGGATTCGCAATCCAGGAGGTCGTCGACCACCTGGAACAGCAGGCCCGCGTACTGGGCGTAGCGGTCGAGCGAGGCGATCCCCTGCTCGTCCAGGCCCGGGCCGCAGCGCGTCCCCAGCAGCACCGCCGCGCGGATCAGCGCGCCGGTCTTGTGGATGTGCATGTGTTCCAGCTCTTCCAGCGTGAGCGGCTTGCCCACGCTGTCCAGGTCGATCGCCTGGCCGCCGGCCATGCCGCGCGAGCCGGCCGCGGCCGCGAGCATGCGGACCATCTCCATCTGCCGGGCGGCGTCCGCGACGAGCGGGCGCTCGCACAGAAGCTGGAAGGCCAGCGCCTGGAGGCTGTCTCCGGCCAGCAGCGCCGTGGCCTCGCCGAACTCGACGTGGCAGGTGGGTTTGCCCCGCCGCAGGACGTCGTCGTCCATGCTCGGCAGGTCGTCGTGCACCAGCGAATAGGCGTGGATCAGCTCGACCGCGCAGGCCGCCGCGTCCAGGCAGTCGCCGTCCGCGCCGGAGAGTTCGCCCGCCGCATGGCAGAGCAGCGGGCGCACGCGCTTGCCGCCGTCCAGCACCGCGTAGCGCATCGCGCGGTGCAGCCGGACGGGCGCGATCTCGGCTGAGGGAAGCGAGCGCGAGAGCGCGTGCTCGGTGCGCGCCTGGACCGCCGCCATCCAGGCGGCGAAGCCCGGTTCGGCCGCGGCGGTCAAGCTGCCGCCCCCTCGGGCGGCACGAAGCCGGCCAGCTGTCCGTTCTCCAGAACCCTGATCCGGCCCTCGGCCGCGGTCAGGGCCTCCTGGCAATACCTGAGAAGCTGCATGCCGCGCTGGTAGGCCGACAGCGAATCGTCGAGGCTGAGCCGGCCCGATTCCATGTCCTGGATCAGGGTCTCGAGTTCGGCGAGCGCGGATTCGAAGGACTTCGGGGCTGGCGCCGGTTTGGCCATGGAAAATGCGGGCTGCCGGTTTCCGGCCGGACAGCGCCGGATTGAACGAAGGCGTAAAAATAGCCTACCTGGGCGCTGTTGGTCAAACCGGTTCCTGGCTATAATTACGGGTTTTCCGGTTTCCGGCTAGTCTGGAGGTTGGGTGTATGTCCGATATCGCCACGGCTTCGCGTCTGGCGCCTGCGGTTTCGCAGCTTCCCGTATCCTGGTATTTCAATCCCCGGCTCTTCGAGCTCGAAAAGCGGCTGTTTTTCGACAACGGGCCGCGCTATGTCGGGCACGAGCTGATGGTGCCCAACGAGGGCGACTACCATACCCTCGAGTGGATGGATCATGCCAAGGTGCTGGTGCGCAACGGCCGGGGCGTGGAGCTGCTGTCGAACATATGCCGGCACCGGCAGGCGATCATGCTGCAGGGCCGCGGCAGCGCCCGCAACATCGTCTGCCCGGTGCACCGCTGGACCTACGACACCGAAGGCAAGCTGCTCGGCGCGCCGCACTTCCCGGCCAATCCCTGCCTGCACCTGAACAAGTCGCCGCTGCAGAACTGGAACGGACTACTGTTCGCCGGACCGCGGGACATCGCCGCCGACCTGGGAGATCTCGGTGTCAAGGCCGACCTGGAATTCGGCGGCTATCAGCTCGACCGCGTGCTGATCCACGAGTGCAACTACAACTGGAAGACCTTCATCGAGGTCTATCTGGAGGACTACCACGTCGAGCCGTTCCACCCGGGGCTCGGGCACTTCGTCTCCTGCAGCGACCTGCACTGGCAGTTCGGCGAGCGCTACTCGGTGCAGACGGTGGGCATCAACAATCGGCTCGCCCGCCCCGGGACCAAGACCTACGAGCGCTGGCACAAGGCGGTGCTGGACTACTACCGCGGGGAGTTGCCGGCGCACGGCGCGATCTGGCTGACGATCTATCCGAATATCATGGTCGAGTGGTATCCCCATGTGCTGGTCGTCAGTCACCTGATCCCGAAGGCGGTGGACAAGACGATCAACGTCGTCGAGTTCTACTACCCCGAGGACATCGCCCTGTTCGAGCGCGACTTCGTCGAGGCGGAGCAGGCGGCGTACATGGAAACCGCCGTGGAGGACGACGAAATCGGCGAGCGCATGGACCGCGGCCGCAAGGCGCTGCTCGAACAGGGCCGCTCGGAAGTCGGTCCCTACCAGTCGCCGATGGAAGACGGCATGCAGCACTTCCACGAGTGGCTGCGGCGCGAGGTCGATCCGTACTATTGATCCGCCGGGCATGCGGATCAGGCGGCGCCCGCAAGGCGCCGCTTCTCTTTGAGCCGCCCCCACCCGGCCGTTCACCGGCATCGTGAAGACCTCTGCGCGCCAGTCCTGGTGGATGGTGGTCGCCAGCCTCGGCTTCGCCTGCATGGGCGTGTGCGTGAAGCTCGGCGCCGCGGTCTTCTCCTCCGCCGAACTGGTGTTCTACCGCGGCCTGATCGCCACCGTGCTGCTCTATGGCTTCATCCGCTGGCAGGGATGGTCGCTGCGCACCCGACACTGGCGCGCGCAACTCGTGCGCGGCGCCGTCGGTTTCGTCTCGCTGGTGCTCTACTTCTTCGCCATCCAGGCGCTGCCGCTGGCGACCGCGGTGACGCTGAACTACACCTCGCCGCTGTTCCTTGCCCTTTTCCTGGCCTTCTGGTCCGGAGAGCGGTTGCGCGGGGCGCTGGTGTTCGCGCTGGCGGTGGGCTTCGTCGGCGTCGTCCTGTTGCTGCAGCCCACGCTGCGCGAGGACCAGTGGGCCGGCGCCGTGACCGGACTGGGCTCGGGCCTGCTGGCCGGCGTGGCCTACTACAACGTGCGCAACCTCGGCGCCCTGGGCGAGCCGGAATGGCGCACGGTCTTCTACTTCTCGCTGATCTCGACCGTAGGCGGCACGCCGTGGGTGCTCGCCTCGGACGCCACCCGCGGCGTGGATGCCTACGGCGTGGCGCTGCTGCTCGGCGTGGGCGTGTTCGGCGCGATCGCCCAGCTGGCGATGACGAGGGCGTACCGCTACGGCAAGACGCTGGTATCGGCCAGCCTGGCCTACTCGACGGTCATCTTCTCCAGCGTGTTCGGCGTGCTGATCTGGGACGAGAAGCTGCCCGCGATCGCATGGCTCGGCATCGCGCTCATCGTCGCCAGCGGCGTGCTCGCCTCGCTGCGTGCACGCGGCGGCGCGGCCGTCCAGGATTGAAGCGGGGTGGGGCGAGGGCTATAGTAGCGGCCTCTCGGTCTAGGGGAACGAAATGATCGCCATCGATCATCAGGGAAACCTCGTCGCGGTCGCCGTTTTCGGGGAGTTCACGCTGGCGGACTTCAAGGAGTTCGAGGAACTGGCGAACTTCAAGACGCGGTTCGAAGGCACGGTCAACCTGTTGTTCGACCTGCGCCAGATGGCGGACTTCACCCTGGATCTCGCCTGGGAGGAGATCAAGTTCTCGCGCCAGCATCCGCGGGACTTCAACCGGATCGCCGTGATCACCGACAGCCAGTGGGTGGCCTGGAGCGCCTGGCTGTCGCAGATCTTCGTCGACGCCGACCTGCGCGTGTTCCACGACGAGCAGGAAGCGCGCGACTGGCTCGGTTCGGTCGGCGAATGAAGATCTACGGGCACCTGATCTCGGCCGGCGAACTGGCGGAGGCGCTCGGCGATCCGGACCTCGCGGTCTTCGACTGCCGCCACGACCTGATGAATCCGGAAGTGGGCGCGCGCGCCTATCAGGCGACCCACGTAGCCGGGGCCCAGTTCCTGCACTGCGACCACGACCTGTCCGGCCCGAAATCCGGCACCAACGGCCGGCATCCGCTGCCCGACCCGGAAGCGTTCGCCACCCTGCTCGCAGAGCGCGGTGTGGACAACGAGACCCAGGTGGTCGCCTACGACGATGCCGACGGGATCTTTGCGGCCAGGCTGTGGTGGATGCTGCGCTGGCTCGGCCACGAACGCGTCGCGGTGCTCGACGGCGGATTCCCGGCCTGGGTCGAGGAAGGGCTGCCGCGCGCCCGCGGCATCGAGCGGCGGCCGAGCGCCTATTTCGGCTACCGGCTGAGGCGCCAGGGGCTGGCGGATGTTGAGTTCGTCCAGGCGCATCTGAACGACCCCGGGGTGCTGCTGCTCGATGCGAGGGCGCCGGAGCGCTTTCGCGGCGAGACCGAGCCGCTGGACCCGGTGGCCGGCCACGTGCCCGGGGCGATCAACCGCTTCTTCGGCGCGAATCTCGACGACGAGGGCCTGTTCAAGCCGGAAGCGGTGCTGCGCGCCGAGTACGAGGCGCTGATCGGATCGCTGGCCCCGCGCGATGTCGTGCATATGTGCGGCTCGGGCGTCACCGCCTGCCACAACCTGCTGGCGATGGAGATCGCCGGACTGTCCGGCTCGAAGCTTTACGCGGGGTCCTGGAGCGAATGGTGCAGCGATCCCGCGCGCCCGGTCGTCTGCGAATCCTGCCGGTCCGCGGAGGCGGCCGCCCACATCGATCTTCGCACCGAGGCCTGATGGCCGCCGACCTGGTGTTGGCGGCGCATTTCGCGATCGTACTGTTCATCGTCGGCGGATTCCTCCTGATCCCGCTGGGCGCCGGGTTGGGCTGGGCCTGGGTGCGCAGGCGGGGCTGGCGGCTGGTCCACCTGGGCGCCATCGTTTTCGTCGCCGCGGAGACGCTCGCCGGCATCGCCTGCCCGCTCACCGTGCTGGAGGACGCGCTGCGCGGCGCCAACCGGGGCGGACCCGGATTCGTCGAGCGCTGGATCGGGCGCCTGCTCTACTGGGACCTGCCCGGCTGGGTCTTCGCCGCCGGCTACAGCCTCGCGGCGCTGGCGGCGCTCATGCTGTGGCGGGCGGTGCCGCCGCAGCCTCGCCGCTGACCGCGGCCGGCCCGGTCTGCCGCTCCAGCGCCCAGGCGACGTGCTCGCGGACGAGTTCCGAAGGGTGGTCGAGCCGCGATTGCAGCGCCCGAACGATGGCCGGATCCGGCGGCGCGTTGCCGAGGCAGACCGCCAGATTGCGCAGCCAGCGGACATGGCCGATGCGGCGGATCGGGCTGCCCTGCAGGCGCCGCTCGAACTCCTCTTCGGACCAGGCGAACAGCTCCAGCAGGCTCGCCGCATCCAGGCGGTTGCGCGGCCGGAAGTCGGCTTCGCCGCTGACCGGGGCCGACCGATTCCACGGGCAGAACAACTGGCAGTCGTCGCAGCCGTAGATCCTGTTGCCGACCAGCGGGCGCAACGCGGGCGGGATCGGCCCGTCGTGCTCGATCGTGAGGTAGGAGATGCACAGGCGCGCGTCGAGCCGGTAGGGCGCGACGATCGCGCCGGTCGGGCAGACGTCGATGCAGCGTGCGCAGGTGCCGCAGTGCTCCGGAACCGGGGCATCGGGAGGCAGCGGCAGGTTCGTGTAGATCTCGCCCAGGAAGAACCAGGATCCGGCGGCGCGGTCCAGCAGCAGGGTGTGCTTGCCGCGCCAGCCCAGGCCGCTGCGCACGGCGAGTTCCACTTCCATCACGGGCGCGGAATCGGCGAACGCCCGGAAGGCGAATTCCCCGATGTCCTCCCGGATCCGCTCGGCCAGGCGCTGCAGGCGGGAGCGCATTATCTTGTGATAGTCCCGGCCGAGGGCGTAGCGCGAGACGTAGGCGAGCGTGGCATCGGCCAGCGTGGCTGCGGCATCCCGCGCGTCCGGCCAGTAGTTCATGCGCGCCGTGATCACGCTCAGGGTGCCGGGGACCAGCGCCTGCGGCCGAGCCCGAAGGTTGCCGTGGCGTGCCATATAATCCATGCGGCCGTGCCGTCCCTGCGCGAGCCAGGAAAGCAGCCGCGCCTCGGCCTCGCCGAGGTCGGTTCCGGCGATGCCGATCGCATCGAAGCCGAGGGTCTGCCCCCACGCCTTGACGCCAGCCGCCAGCCCTGCCCAGTCTGCCGAGGAATCCAAGTGCTCCATGACGCCGATGATAGTTCGCCCAGGCTGGACCTGGCGCTGCCGGACGAGGCCGCGACACGGAGCCTGGGTGCGGCGCTTGCCGCGGCGCTGGCGCCCGGTCTGGTCGTCTACCTCTCGGGCGACCTCGGCGCGGGCAAGACGACCCTGGTCCGCGCCGCGCTGCGCGCCCTTGGATACGAGAAAACGGTGCGAAGTCCGACCTATACTTTGGTTGAACTTTATGCTACTTCTAGCTTAGACTTTTATCATTTTGATTTCTATCGGTTCGACCGGCCGGAAGAATACCTCGATGCTGGGCTGGAAGAGTACTTCGGGAGGAGCGCGGTCTGCCTGGTGGAATGGCCGGACAGGGCGCAGCCCTATGTCCCGCCGGCGGACCTCCGGATCGCGCTGCGCTTCGATGGCCCGGGGCGCAAGGCCGAGTTGTCGGCGCCGACTGCGGCGGGGGTCGCGTGCCTGAAGCGAATCGAAACGCCCGCGGGCGCGCCCCGCAACTGAGCCGCCGGGGCTTCATCAAGGGCGCCGGCGCCGCATTGCTGCTGCTCGTGAGCCCGGTGGGGCGGGCGGCGGCGACCAGCGTGCTCGCGGTCCGGGTATGGCCGGCGAAGGAGTACACGCGGGTCACTCTCGAGCACCAGAGCGCGATCAGCTTCACCAGCATGGTCGTGAAGAATCCGGAAAGGCTGGTGGTCGACATCGAGGGCGTCGAGTTCAACAGCGTCCTCCAGAGCCTCCCCGAGAAAATCTCGGAGACCGACCCCTACATCCGGCAGATCCGGGCGGGACGCTACCGGCCCGGCGTCGTACGCCTGGTGATCGACCTCAAGGCCGAGATCCGGCCGCAGATCTTCGGCCTGAAGCCGGTCGGGGAGTATGCCAATCGGCTGGTGATGGACCTCTATCCGGCCGAACCCCTGGATCCGCTGCTGGCCCTGCTCGAAAAGGCCGAGGCGGGGGATGCGGCCGCGGTCAACGGGCGCGAGGTCTTGCCCGACGAGCCGGAGAGACCGGCGGCGGTCGAGCAGAAGTCGGAATCTGCCGCGGATCCGGCGGGGCGGCAGACGAAGTCCCGCGGCAAGGGCGGGTCGCGCGAGGACAGGCCCAACGTGGCGCGCCTGGTGACGATCGTGCTCGATCCCGGTCACGGCGGCGAGGATCCCGGCGCGATAGGCCGGCGGGGCAGCCAGGAAAAGAACGTGACCCTGCAGGTCGCACGCCGCCTGAAAGCCAAGATCGACGCCGAGACCAACATGCGCTCGGTGCTCACTCGGGACGCGGATTTCTTCATCCCCCTGCACCATCGAGTGGCCAAGGCGCGCCGCGTGCAGGCGGACCTGTTCGTCTCGATCCACGCCGACGCCTTCATCAAGCCGACTGCCCGCGGATCGAGCGTCTTCGTGCTGTCGGAGCGCGGAGCGACCAGCGCGGCGGCCCGCTGGCTGGCGCAGCGCGAGAACGCCGCCGACCTGATCGGCGGCGTGAACCTGGACATCAAGGATCCCTACCTGGCTCGCACCCTGTTCGATCTTTCGCAGACCGCGACGATCAGCGACAGCCTGAAACTGGGCAAGGCCGTACTCACCGAACTTGGCGGCGTCAATTCCCTGCACAAGGCCGACGTCGAACAGGCCGGATTCGCCGTGCTCAAGGCCCCGGACATCCCGTCCATCCTGGTCGAAACCGCGTTCATCAGCAATCCCGAAGAAGAGAAGCGGTTGAACGACGACGCCTACCAGGACAAGATCGCCACGGCGATCCTGCGCGGGATCAAGCGCTATTTCGCCAAGAATCCGCCGCTGTCGAAATCCAAGGTAGCCCGGATGGACTGAGCGCCGCGCGACGCGGCCGCCTGCCGGACGAGGGTCGGCGCCTTTGCCGGTATAATTACCGGCTTTGCTTTTCGACATCAGGTCCAGTCCCGCATGTTGATCTTCCGCGGCATTCCGGAGCGCGCCGCGCAGTCCACCGTGCTCACCATCGGCAACTTCGATGGCGTGCACCTGGGCCACGAGGCGCTGCTCGGACGGCTGGTGGCGCACGCCCGGCGGGTGGCGCTGCCCGCCGCGGTGATGACGTTCGAGCCGCATCCGCGCGAGTTTTTCGCCCCGGAATCGGCGCCGGCGCGGCTGACCTCGCTGCGCGAAAAGCTGCGCCTGCTGAAGGCGGCGGGCGTAGACCAGACCCACATCTGCCGGTTCGATGCGCGCTTCGCGGCGCTCACTGCGGAGGATTTCGTCCAGCGCCTGCTGGTGCGCGGCCTCGGGGTACGGCATCTGATCATCGGCGACGACTTCCGCTTCGGCAGCGGGCGCAGCGGCGACTTCGACATGCTCCGCCGGGCCGGCGCGGAACACCGCTTCGGGCTGGAGGCGATGCAGACGATCAGCGTCGCCGGCGAGCGGGTTTCGAGTTCCGCGGTACGCGACGCGCTCCTGGAATCGGACCTGGCCCACGCCGACCGACTGCTCGGGCGGCCCTATTCGATCGCCGGTCGGGTGATCCATGGCCAGAAGCTCGGGCGCGAACTCGGCTTCCACACGGCGAATATCCAGTTGAAGCGCAACCGGTTGGCCCTGACCGGGGTGTTTGCGGTCACGGTCGAGGGCGTGGGGCCCGAGCCGCGCAGCGGCGTGGCGAACCTGGGCATGCGGCCGACGGTCGACAGCGTCGCCAAGCCGACGCTGGAGGTGCATCTGTTCGACTTCGACGGCGACCTGTATCGCGCCCATCTGACCGTCAAGTTCCTCGCCCGGCTGCGCAATCAGATGAAGTTCGACAACCTTGAGGCGCTCGCCCGCCAGATCGAGCGCGACGTGGCCCAGGCGCGGGCGTATTTCGAGTCGCCGGCGGCTGTGGCCGCCAACCGGAACTGAACGATGGCCGACTACCGCAATACCCTGAATCTGCCCGACACGCCCTTCCCGATGAAGGGCGACCTGGCCAAGCGCGAACCCGGCTGGGTCGCCGAGTGGCTGCGCCGCGGACTCTACGGAAAGATCCGCAAAGCCTCCGGCGAGCGGCCGAAGTTCGTCCTGCACGACGGCCCGCCCTACGCCAATGGCGACATCCACATCGGCCACGCGGTCAACAAGATCCTCAAGGATATTATCGTGCGCGAGCGGACCATGGCCGGGTTCGACGCGCCCTACGTGCCGGGCTGGGACTGCCACGGTCTGCCGATCGAGCACGCCGTTGAGAAGCAGCACGGCAAGGGCATGCCTGGCGAGCGGATCCGGGCGCTGTCGCGGGCCTTCGCCGCCGAGCAGGTCGAGCGGCAGAAGAAGGATTTCGTCCGGCTGGGCGTGCTCGGCGACTGGGATCGTCCCTACCTGACCATGGACTACCGGACCGAGGCGGACGAGATCCGCGCGTTCGGCCGGCTCGCGGCGAACGGCTACCTGTACCGCGGCCTGAAACCGGTGAACTGGTGCCTGGACTGCCGCTCGGCGCTGGCCGAGGCCGAGGTCGAATACGACGACAAGCAGTCGGAGGCGATCGACGTGGCGTTTCCAGTCGCCGATCCTGTCGCCCTGGGCAAGGCTTTCCGCGTGGCGGTCGACAAACCCGCCTTTGCGGTGATCTGGACCACGACGCCCTGGACCCTGCCGGCCAACGAGGCGGTCTGCGCGCATCCGGAACTCGACTACGACCTGATCGAGACAGGGCGCGGACTCCTCGTGCTTGCCCACGATCTGTCCGGTTCCTGCCTGGACCGCTACGGCCTCGCGCCGGGCCGGGTGCTGGCGAGCGCGCGCGGCTCTGCACTCGAACACATCGCTCTGGAACACCCGTTTCAGCCGCGCCGCGTGCCGGTGATCCTGGGCCCCCACGTGACTCTGGAAGCGGGTACCGGACTGGTCCATACCGCGCCGGCCCACGGGGTGGAGGACCACATCATCGGCCAGCACTACGGGCTGCCGGTGGACAACCCGGTGGGCGACGACGGGCGGTTCCACGAATCCGTTCCGCTGGTGGGCGGCATGACCGTCTGGCAGGCCAATCCGGTCGTCGTCGAGGCGCTGCGCGGGCGGGGGCTGCTGCTCAAGCTCGCGAAACTGACCCACAGCTACCCGCACTGCTGGCGCCACAAGACCCCGATCATCTTCCGCGCCACCACCCAGTGGTTCGTGCGCATGGACGGGGAGGCGCGGCCGACGCTGCGCGAGGCTGCGCTCAAGGCGATCGGCGAGACGCGATTCTTCCCGGCCTGGGGACAGGCACGCCTGCAGGCGATGATCGCCAACCGTCCGGACTGGTGCGTGTCGCGTCAGCGCAACTGGGGGGTGCCGATCCCGTTCTTCCTGCACAGGCAGAGCGGCGAGTTGCATCCGCGCACGCCGGAACTGCTCGAAGAGGTGGCCAGGCGCGTTGAGCAGGAAGGGATCGAGGCCTGGTTCCGGCTCGAGCCGGGCGAACTGCTCGGAGCCGAGGCGGCGGACTACGAGAAGGTCCGGGACACGCTGGACGTGTGGTTCGATTCCGGCACGACCCACTGGAGCGTCATGCGCGGCAGCGGCCCGGATGCGGGGCTCGATCGCTTCGCCTTTCCGGCAGACCTCTACCTCGAAGGCTCGGATCAGCATCGCGGCTGGTTCCATTCGTCGCTGCTGACCGGCTGCGCAATCGACGGCCGGGCTCCCTATCGTGCCCTGCTGACCCACGGCTTCGTCGTCGACGGCCAGGGCCACAAGATGTCCAAGTCCAGGGGCAACGTGATCGCGCCGCAGAAGGTCGCCGATTCGCTCGGCGCGGAGATCCTGCGCCTGTGGGCGGCGGCGACCGACTACTCCGGCGAGCTGTCGATCTCGGACGAGATCCTCAAGCGGGTCGTGGAGGCCTACCGCCGGATCCGCAACACTCTGCGCTTCCTGCTGGCCAACACCGCGGACTTCGATCCGGCCGGCCATGCGCTGCCGGTCGGACAGTGGCTGGAGATCGACCGCTATGCGCTCGCCATGACGCGGCAGCTTCAGCTCGGCTGCCGGGCCGACTACGAGCGCTTCGAGTTCCATCGCGTCGTCCAGCAACTGCAGAATTTCTGTTCCGAGGATCTGGGCGCTTTCTACCTGGACATCCTCAAGGACCGGCTCTACACCGCCCACGCCGAATCCGTGGCCCGCCGCTCGGCGCAGAACGCCCTGCACCACGTCCTGCAGACGCTGGTCCGGCTGATGGCGCCGATCCTGAGCTTCACCGCCGAGGAAATCTGGCAGGTGCTGGTGCGCGATCCGGATGACTCGGTGATGCTGCACGGCTGGCACGATCTGCCGGCCCAGGACGGCGAGCAGGCGCTGGTCGAGCGCTGGAGCGCGCTGCGCGGCGTCAGGGCCGAGGTGCAGCGGGTGCTCGAGGGGCTGCGCACCGAGGGAAAGATCGGCTCCTCGCTCGCCGCAGAGGTGGTTGTTCGGGTCGCCGGCGCGAAATACGATCTGCTCGCCTCGCTCGGCGACGACCTGCGCTTCGTCATGATCTCCTCAGCGGCCAGGGCGGTACGCGTGGAGGACTCGGCGCAGGAAGCGATCGTTGCCGTTCCGAGCGCCCATGCAAAATGCGCGCGCTGCTGGCATTACCGCCAGGACGTCGGGTCCGATCCGGACCGGCCGGAACTGTGCGGGCGCTGCGTGTCGAATCTCGATGGCCCCGGCGAGCCGCGCACCCATGCCTAGTTTCGGCACATGGCTGGGCTTGAGCGGCCTGGTCGTGGCCGTCGATCAGCTCACCAAGTACGCCATGACCCAGTGGCTGGAGCGAGGCCAGTCGGTCCGCGTGACACCGTTCTTCGATCTGGTGCTGGTCTACAACCCGGGCGCGGCGTTCAGTTTCCTTGCGGACGCCGCAGGCTGGCAGCGCTGGTTCTTCGTGCTTCTGGCGCTGGGCATCTCGGTCTGGCTGGTGCGGCTGATCCGGGTGCACGCCGGGGAGCGATGGCTGGCGTTGTCGTTTGCGCTGATTCTGGGTGGCGCGCTGGGCAATGTCATCGACCGCCTGTTCCATGGCGCGGTCATCGACTTTCTCTACTTTCACGCGGGCCGCTACGGCTGGCCGGCGTTCAACGTTGCGGATTCGGCGATCTCGGTGGGAGTCGCCCTGCTGCTCTGGGACCAGTTTTTTGCACAAAGGCGGCGTGAGGCGACGGGATGAGTGGAACGACGGAGAACCGGGCCGGCGATTCCGGCGACCGGGTCGGGCCGGGCAGCCTGGTGACGCTGCATTATCGGATTGCGCTGGCCGACGACTCTGAACTGCTGAGCACCTTTTCGGCCACGCCGGCCACGCTGCAACTCGGCGGCGGGGAACTTGCGCCCTCGCTGGAGAAATGTCTGGTCGGTCTGCCGGTCGGCGAGCGGCACGTCTTCCTTCTGGAGGCCGCGCAGGCCTTCGGCGAGCACCATGCGGAGCTGGTTCAGCGCATGCCGCGATCGAGCTTTCCGGATGAAGCGGAACTCGCGGTCATGAACATGGTCGAGTTCGCGGCGCCCGACGGCAGCACCCACGCGGGGCTGGTGCGAGAATTGAGCACCGACTTCGCGGTCATCGACTTCAACCATCCGCTGGCCGGGAAGGCGGTACGGTTCGAGGTCGAGGTGATCGGCATCCTCTAGGAATGAGAAGACGATGAAGGTGACGCTGGCAAATCCAAGGGGCTTCTGTGCCGGCGTGGAGCGGGCGATCGAGATCGTCGAGCGCGCGATCGAGCGCTACGGCGCCCCGATCTACGTCCGTCACGAGGTGGTGCACAACAGGTTCGTCGTCGATGGTCTGCGCGCGAAGGGGGCGATCTTCATCGAGGACCTGGACGAGGTTCCGCCGGGTTCGACCCTGATCTTCAGCGCGCACGGCGTGTCGCGGGCAGTCAAGGAGGAGGCGCAGTCCCGGGGCTTGCGCGTTTTCGATGCGACGTGCCCGCTGGTGACCAAGGTTCACATCGAGGTTCGCCGGCAGCGCGCCGCAGGCCGCGAAATCGTCATGATCGGCCATCGCGGTCATCCGGAGGTGGAGGGCACGATGGGCCAGGCAGGCGACGGAATGTACCTGGTGGAGACCGCCGCGGACGTCGCCGCGCTTGAGTTGAAGGATCCGGGGCAATTGGCCTACGTGACTCAGACCACGCTGTCGGTGGACGATGCCGAGGCGGTGGTGGCGGCGCTCAAGGCGCGCTTTCCCGCCATCGTCGGGCCGAAGAAGGACGACATCTGCTATGCGACCCAGAACCGCCAGGATGCGGTGAAACTGATGGCATCCGAATGCGATGTCGTCCTGGTGGTCGGTTCGCCAAACAGTTCCAACTCCAACCGGTTGCGCGAGGTGGCCTTGAATCGCGGCGCCCAAGCGTATCTGGTCGACAACGCCGAGCAGGTCGATCCGGCCTGGATCGCGGGCAAGGACAGGATCGGGGTGACCGCCGGCGCATCGGCGCCAGAGGTGCTGGTGGCGGCGGTCATCGACCGCCTGCGCGACCTCGGGGCCGGGTCGGTCGTGCAACTCGACGGCGTGGTGGAGCGGGTCACCTTTCCACTGCCGAGGGAACTTGTGCGCCAGCCGGACTGAACGCGCAGCGCCTCATGCGGGAAGCGTCGATCCGGCGGTAATGAGAATTAGACAGGGTTTATGTCTTGGCCTATACTAGCGCCATGAACGGAAAAACCATTACGCGAGAAGAGGTTGCGCGGCGTCTCGTTCAATGCGGGATCAATCTGACCCACCAGCGGATCGAGATTGCGTACGTATTGTTTTCGCGGATGGAGCACCTCTCGGCCGATCAGATCCTGAACGCGGTCAACGCCGGGCACTCGGCGACTTCGAAGGCGACGGTCTACAACACGCTCAGCCTGTATCGCGAGAAGAGCTTGGTCAGGGAAGTGATCGTGGATCCGAGCCGGGTGTTCTACGATCCGAACACCGACCCGCACCATCACTTCTACGACACCGTGACCGGACAGCTTACGGACATCGAGGCGGATGCCATTCACTTGGTCGGCGTCCCGCCGCTTCCCGCCGGCGTCGTGGCGGAAACCGTGGATATCGTGATCCGGACGCGCCCGGCGGCCTGAAGACGCGAATCGGCCCGCCGGTTCCGGCGAGCTATCGGCCGGCAAGATCCGACTCGAAAGTCACCTCGACCCGCATCTGGCTTCCAACCGGCGTTCCGCCGATCTTGCCGGGGCTGAATCGCGCGGCGGCAAACGCCGAAACGGCCGCGTCTTCGAACCGGGAGCCCAATTCCGATTCCTCGATCAGGACCCGATCGACCGTCCCGCCGGAATTGATCATGAGCCGCAGCACGATGCGGCCCCGCGCAACCTCTCGGCTTCTGAACGGATAGGCGGGTTCGATCGGCGTCAGCGGTTCGGGGCGTACGGTCAGGGCATCCGGCGTGTGATAGGCCGGGCCGGGAAGGTCTGCAGGGGCCTGCGGAACTGACCGGTCCGGGGCTGGCGGCATCGGCATCGGCTCTGGATTCCTTGCAGGCCGGTCATCGACCGACAGCCTCGCTCCCTCCGGCTCGACAAGGGGTGGAGTGGCGGTGCCCGGGCCGGTTTGCGCAAACCGCACGGACAGATGAATCGGGGACGCTCCTCCAGCGGAACCCGCGCCGCCGCCCGTAACTGCCCCGATTCCGAGGTCACCCGCAATCCACAAAAGGGCAGCATGCAGTGCCAGGGACGTCGCGAGGCTCAGGGACAATGCCCGGTAACGTGCCCGCGGGATAATCGGGTGTCGCAACGAGTCGTCGAAGAAGCGCTTGCGGCGGCCGACGGTCGCGCGGGACCACCCAGGCGGTTCCGCGCGAATCCCCTACCAGCAGTCGCTCTGCTTGGTATTCGAGGAATCCGTCGCTTCTTTCTGGCCGGCATTGTTCAGAGTGAACGCCGCGCAGTGCGTGTCGCTGTTCTGATTTCCCTTGGATGTGGGTGTCGCGGTCAGCGTAAAGCTATTGGCAGTGTCGACTGACAGGCTCAGCGAGTAATACCCCTCCGGCGACTTGTCCTTGTAGGTGTCGGTCGTTCCCGATCCCACCGTCGCGCCGGTGAATCTGGCGTTCATCGTGTAGTACTTCTCCAGCGCGTGGGCCGCCTCGGTCAGCGCCGCCTTGGCGTCGGTCCGGCGCGACTTCTGGACGTATCCCGAATAGCTCGGATACGCGATGGCAGCGATGATCCCGATGACCGCCACGACGATCATCAGTTCGATCAGCGTGAATCCACGGACGTTGCGCATGGCATGCCTCAGTCGAAGTT
>DATMWM010000322.1:0-2007 GCA_035562535.1 Rhodocyclaceae bacterium
AACGCGCGAGGGTGCGTAGGGTGGGATAGGGCGAAGCCCGTATCCCACCGTCGGAGGGTCGGTGTCCGCCGGGGCGGTGGAATACGCGCCGTCGGCGCTATTCCACCCTACTGGACCGTGGCCAGCGCAGTTGTAGAAGCACGCCGGGGAGCAAGCAGATGAGCGACCACAACGTATCCGAGCGGAGACCCGGCCCATGAGCGACGGAAGCACCTCCATTCTCCAGGGCGAGTACCAGTCGATGTACAGCCCGCTCTCGGCGATCGTGCGCCGGGCGCCGGTGACCGTCGGCCCGGAGGCGAGCGTGCGCGAGGCGCTGGAGACCATGGAGCGCGAGCGGGTCGGTTCCGTGGTCGTGGCGCGCCCGGAGGATCGCGCGCCGCTGGGCATCTTCACGCTGCAGGATCTGCTGCGGCGGGTGGCGCTGGCCGGCAACGACCTGGGACAGCCGGTGATCGAGGTGATGACCGCCGGCCTGGCCGCGCTGCGGCCGGAAACCACCGCCTACGAGGCGGCGGTGACCATGGCTCGCCACGGGCTGCGCCACCTACTGGTGGTCGATGCGCAGCAGCGGCTGGTGGGGCTGGTCTCGCAGAGCGACCTGTTCGCGCTGCAGCGGGTCGGCATGAAGGAGATCAGCGAGACGGTGCGCCAAGCCCCGGACGCGACGGTCCTGCGCCAGTGCGCCGCCGACATCCGGCGCCTGGCCGACAGCCTGCTCGCCCAGGGCCTGGGCGCCGAGCCGCTGGCGCACATCATCGCCACGCTGAACGACCTGCTGACCATCCGGCTGATCGAGATCACGCTCGCCGAGTTCCGCCTGCCGGTGGTCAAGTGGTGCTGGATCGCGCTGGGTTCGGAAGGGCGCCTGGAACAGACCCTGAGCACCGACCAGGACAACGGCCTGATCTTCGAGGCGGCCTCGGCGGAGGAGGCGCAGCGGCTGCGCGAGGCCTTCCTGCCCTTCGCGCAGGAACTGAACCGGCGGCTGGACGTGTGCGGCTTCCCCTTGTGCAAGGGAAACATCATGGCCGGCAACCCTCAGTGGTGCCTGTCGCTGGACGAGTGGCAGGAAACCTTCTCGGAATGGATGCGCCGCGCCGAGCCGCAGGCGCTGCTGAACGCGGCGATCTTCTTCGATTTCCGGCCGGTCTTCGGCGACGAGGAACTGGCGGCGGCGCTGCGCGACTGGCTGCTCAGCCGCGCCGGGGCGAGCCCGCTGTTCTTGCGCCAGATGACCGAGAACGCGCTGCAGTGCCAGCCCCCGCTCGGCATGATCCGCGACTTCGTTTATGACAATTCCAAGGCGTTCCCGCACACCCTGGAGCTGAAGATGTACGGCTCCCGGCCCTTCGTCGATGCGGCACGGATCTGCGCCCTGGCGCGCGGCATCCCGCACACCGGCACGGCGCAGCGGCTGCGCGCGGCGGCCGGCCATCTGCGGATGGGCAGGGAGGAGGTGTCGGCGCTGATCGACGGCTTCCATTTCATCCTGCTGTTGCGCCTGCGGCGCCAGCGTGTGGCCGCCGGCCGCGAGGGCGCCGCCAACCGGGTGAACCCGGACGAGCTGAACGAGCTCGACCGCAACATGCTCAAGGAATCGTTCAAGCAGGCCCGCAAGCTGCAATCCGCGCTGCAGATCGAATACCGGATCTGAACGCGGCGGTGCCGCGTTGCGAACCGTTCCGGAAAACCCTGCGGGATCAAGGCACTGCTGCTGCGGTGCAGCGTTGACGCGGCGAGTGCGATTGGTAGATTAGTCGCCATAGAACGACAGCGTCGCCTTCCGGCGACGGATCGAGCGCGGTTCCCCGTGCCCTGTCCGCCGCCGCGATGAGCAGCGAACGAGAACAGCAGAAGCCGTCCGTATCCAAGGCTCACATACATTTCGGAGGAGGAGTGAACATGCAACTGACCCAGCGCCATGAGGAGTACTGGCGCAGGAACCTGAAGATCACCGTGATCCTGCTGGCGATCTGGTTCCTCGTGACCTTCGTCGTCGGGTTC
>DATMWM010000323.1:0-3087 GCA_035562535.1 Rhodocyclaceae bacterium
TCTTCGGCCTCGCGGCGTGCGCGCCGCTGCCGACCTATGTCAACGAGCGCAACGGCAGCGCCGAGGCGCTGGCCGCCCGGCGCATCCTGCTGGCCCCGCCAGAACTGCGCGTTTTCGAGGTCTCCGCCGGCGGCGTGCCCGAGCCGGTGAAGGCCTGGAGCGACCAGGCCCTGCCCGGCGTGATCCGCAGCCTGAAGCAGGAACTCGCGCGCAGCCCCGGAACGCAGTTCATCGAGCCGGACGGGCTGGATGCCGCCGATCGCGCCACGCTGGACCTGCATCTGGCGATGTTCCGGCGCGTGGCCGACCAGATCGCCGCCGTGCGCGACAGCCACGACCCGATCTGGAAGGAACGCGCGGGCGAACTGGAGTTCGTGCTCGGCAGCGGCATGCAGCCGCTGGCCGAGCGCACCGGCGCCGACGCGGTGCTGTTCGTGGATGGCATCGACTTCATCTCCAGTACCGGCCGGCGCATCGTGTTCGTGCTGAGCACCATCCTGGCCGGCGGCATCCCGGTGCTGCCCCTGGGCACCGCCTACATGCAGGCCGGACTGGTCGACCTGCGCAGCGGCGAGGTGCTCTGGTTCGGCCGCGACTACCGCCATGCGCGCGGCGACCTGCGCGAGGCCGAGACGGCGGGCGCCCTGACCGCCGGCGTGTTCCGCCACTATCCCGGCCTCACTGCCGTTCCGGTAGTTCCGGCCGGGCAATAGCGATGCGTGTGCCGGCGATCGTGCTCTGCGCGGCGCTGCTGCCCGGCCCGGCCGCGGCCGAGGCGCCGCCCGAGGGTCCGCTGCAGGGCAATGCCGATGTCGCCCGCATCGGCGACGAGGAGCGCCGGCTCTGGGACGAGGCCGCCGAGTTCGACCGCCTGATCGCGAAGACCGGCCTGGTGGACGAGGATCCCGGCCTCACCGCCTACCTCCAGCAGGTGCTGGACCGCATGTTTCCCGAGTTCGCCGGCACGCTGCGGGTGCGCGTCCTGAAGTCCTCGGTCCTGAACGCCTTCTGCCTGCCCAACGGCAGCATCTACGTCAATCGCGGCCTGATCGCCCGCTTCGACAACGAGGCCCAGCTCGCCTCGGTGCTGGCCCACGAGGCCAGCCACTTCACCCTGCGCCACAGCCTGCGCCAGCACGAGTTCGTCAAGAACGCCGCCCTGCTCCAGTTGGCGGCGGCCCTGCTGCGCGTGCCCTACGTCTGGGCGCGCGACCTGCTCGTGCGCTCGTCGATGTTCGGCTATTCGCGCGGGCTGGAGACCGAGGCGGACACCGAGGGCTTCGAACGCCTGAAGCGCCAGGGCTACGACCAGAAGGAGGCGGCCAAGGTCTTCGAACACCTGGCGGCCGACCTCAAGGCCTCGGAAGCGAAGGAGCCGCCTTTCTTTTTCTCCAGCCACCCGAAGCTGGAGGAAAGGATCGAGAACTACAGCCGGCTCGCGGGCGAGAACCCGCCGCCCGGCACCAAGGCCGAGGAAGAGTACCTGCGGCTGGCCGGCCCGGTGAGGCTGGAGGACCTGGAGGCGCAACTCGCCTTGCACCGTCCGGCGAGCGTGCTCGTCGCCCTGGACTTCGGCAAGCGCGCCGAAGGCTATCCGCCGCAGGTGCATTACTACCTCGGCGAGGCCTACCGGCTGCGCGGCAAGGAGGGCGACGTCCAGCTTGCGGAGCAGTCCTACCGCCGCTGCCTGGAACTCGCGGCCGACTGCAGCCTGGCCCACTACGGGCTGGGCGTGCTGGCGATCAAGCGCCTGCTCTGGGCGGATGCGCGCGAGCATTTCGCCGCCTTCGTCGCCGCCGCGCCGGACGAGGCGGCCGGCGACGACCGGCTGGAGTTCGCCCGGCTGTACCTGGCCGACATCGAGCGCCGCCAGGCGCCGCCCGACCCGTGATCCGCCTCGCGGCCGCCCTGCTCCTCGCCTGGGCCGTCCTGGCCGCGGGCTGCTCGGCCTGGGAGCCGGTGCCGCAGGGATCGCGCCACGACGGACCGGGCAAGTCCTACGCGGTCGAACTGCCGGCGGGCTGGCTGCGCTCGCGCGGCAAGAGCGATCTGGTGCGGCTCACCCGGGACGGCTTCGCCCTAGAGGAGATCGTCATCATGCGCAACCCGCAGAAGAAGCCCTTCGTGCGCCTGAAGAAGCCGGTGACCGCGGACATGCTGCCGAGCGAGCTGGCGGAACTGCAGCTCGCGGACTTCGAGCGGGAATCCGAGACCCTGGCGGCGGCCCGGGTGATCGCCATGGCGCCGGCACAGGTCGGCGGCCGCGGCGGTTTCCGCCTGCACATCGCCTGGACCAACGACGACGGCCTGCCGCTCGGGCGGGTGGTCTATGGGGTGTGCGACAAGGACCACTACTACATGCTCGGCTTCGAGGCGCCGCATCTGCATTACTTCGACAAGCACCTGCCGGCCTTCGAGGCGATGGTGGCGAGCTTCCGGCTGGCGGCGCCGCCCTGAGCGCTTCGCCGCAATCGTCACAAGGCAACGCCCTGAGTGACACGGGTGTAAGGATTCGGAACACCGCCGCCGGCCGCGGCGCCGATGGCCACCGCGTCGCCCCTTGGGAAGCGCACGCTGGAGCCGGTCCGGCAACGCCTGGGCGTCCCTGGCACGGGGCCTGCATGCGGTAGCGTGGATTTCGCTAAGGCCGCATCCGGCGAGTGGTCGCCCCGGATGTGGATGCGCCGCAGCAACGACAACTCGAAAGGAAATCGCCTGCATGCGGCGAACGACACTGCGCTTCACCCTGCTCTGCGGCGGCATCGCCGCGTTTTTCCGGCCGATGGGCGCCAGCGCGGACGAACCTGCGTCGCGCGTTTCGCCGCTCGAGACCTCGACGGTGGAGGTCATCGGCGAAACGCCCCTGCCCGGCCTGGGCGTTCCGCGCAACGACGTACCCGCCAACGTCCAGGCCATCGGCGGCGAAGAGATCCGCCAGCGCCAGATCCGCGACCTGCCCGAACTGTTCGACGAGGCGCTGCCCTCGGTGAACGTGAACACGATCACCGGCAACCCGTTCCAGGCGGACGTGAACTACCGGGGCTTCACCGCCTCGCCGCTGCTCGGCACCGCCCAGGGCCTCTCGGT
>DATMWM010000324.1:0-4543 GCA_035562535.1 Rhodocyclaceae bacterium
GTCTCGGTGTTCACCTTCCTGGTCAATTCGCTGATCGGACGCTGAGCCTGGCTGCCGGATCGGGCCCGAAGCGATTTGGTAACCGAACCTGTCCGGTGCGCCCGCTGAAACACTGCGTTACACGGCGCCTGCCACGAGAACGCGGCGCGGCGGTATAACTCCGACATGGAAAACGGCGACCACATCCTGATCGTCGACGACGACGCCGAGATCCGCCGCCTGCTCGGCGACTACCTGCGGCGCAACGGCCTGCGCGCCACGGCGGTGGCCGACGGCAAATCCATGTGGTCCGCCCTGGAGACCGAGCGCATCGACTTGGTGGTGCTCGACCTGATGCTGCCCGGCGAGGACGGGCTGACCCTGTGCCGCAGGCTGCGCGCGGACTCCGACCTGCCGGTGATCATGCTCACCGCGCGGGGCGACGAGACCGACCGCATCGTCGGCCTGGAGATGGGCGCCGACGACTACGTGCCCAAGCCGTTCAGCCCGCGGGAGCTGCTGGCGCGGATCAAGGTGGTGCTGCGCCGCTCGCGCAGCCTGCCGCGCAATCTCAGGCCCGAGGAGGCGCGGCTGATGCGCTTCGCCGGCTGGACGCTGGACACCGCCACGCGCAACCTGCTCTCGCCGGACGGCGTGGTGGTCGCGCTGAGCGGCGCCGAGTACCGGCTGCTCAGGGTGCTGCTGACCCATCCGAACCGGGTGCTCAGCCGCGACCAGCTCATGGACCTCACCCGCGGCCGCGAGGCCGACCCCTTCGACCGCAGCATCGACGTGCAGGTGAGCCGCCTGCGCCAGCGCCTCGGCGACGATCCGAAGGATCCGGCGCTGATCAAGACCGTGCGCGGCGAAGGCTACGTGCTCGCCGCCCAGGTGAGCCGGGAGGACGAATGAGGCTGCGCCTGGCGCCGCGCTCGCTGTTCGGCCGCATGGTGCTGATCCTGATCGGCGGCCTGCTGGTGGCCCAACTGCTCAGCGTGCTGGTCAATCTGGCGGAGCGCGACCGGCTGATCCAGCGCGCGGGCGGCATGCGCACCGCGCAGCGCATCGGCGACATCGTGGAGCTGCTCGACCCGCTCGGACCGGCCGAGCGGCGCCGCATCGTGGCCGTGCTGAATGCGCCGCCGCTGCGGGTATCGCTCGACGTCCCGCCGATGGAACCGGCGGCGAGCCTGCCCGAGGACGCGCATACCGCGATGTTCGTGAGCACGCTGCGCGCGGCCGCCGGCGAGCGCGAGCTGCGCATCGTCAGGGCCGAGCCGGCCCGCGGCCTGCGCGCGCTGCGGGCGGCCGGCGAGTCCGGGCCGCCGCGGCCGCCGCACGCCGGCGGCATGGGGATGGGAAAGGGAATCGGACCGGGCCGCGGCCTCGGCGGCATGGCGGTGGTGTCCCAGGTGCGGTTCGGCGACGGCAGCTGGGTCACCTTCGACTCGACGCTGCCGACGCCGTCGCCCGACCTGCCGCAGCGCCTGCTGCTCACCCTGCTGATCCTTTCGGCGGCGGTGATCGCCGTGTCCCTGATCGCGGTGCGCTGGGTGACCCGGCCGCTGCACGTGCTGGCGAACGCGGCCGAGGACCTGGGACGCGACATCCGGCGCCCGCCCTTGAAGGAAGACGGCCCCTCCGAGGTGCGCCAGGCGGCGCGCGCCTTCAACCGCATGCAGGCCGGGCTGCAGCGCTATCTGGACGACCGGGTGCGCCTGCTGGCCGCGATCTCCCACGACCTGAAGACGCCGATCACGCGCATGCGCCTGCGGACCGAACTGCTGGACGACGAGGACACCCGGGCACGCTTCGAGAAGGACCTGGGCGAGATGGAATCGATGGTCGGCGAGGCGCTCGAGTTCATGCGCGGCGAGGGCGGCGCCGAGGCCGCGCGGCCGATCGACGTAAACGCGCTGCTGGAAAGCCTGCAGGCGGACGAGCAGGAGCTCGGGCACGCCGTGCGCATCGAGGGCCGCGCGGCCGCGCCCTTCGTCGGCCGGGCCCAGCAGTTGAAGCGCTGCCTGGCCAACCTGATCGCCAACGCGATCCGCTATGGCGGCCAGTCGACGATCCGGGTCGAGGACTCCGCGGCCTCGCTCACGCTGCGCGTGCTCGACGACGGCCCGGGGATCCCCGAGAACGAACTGGAGCGGGTGTTCGAGCCCTTCTACCGGCTGGAGGAATCGCGCAGCCGCGGCACGGGCGGCACCGGCCTCGGGCTGGGCATCGCCCGCAACATCGCGCGCGCCCACGGCGGCGACCTGGTGCTGCGCAACCGTCCCGCTGGCGGCCTGGAAGCCGTGCTGACGCTGCCCCGGCAAGCCGGGACAGGCGCCGCGTCCTGAGCGGCCCTTCTACACCTGGCAGCCGCAGCCGAGCGGGAATCCGTCGCGCCCCAGGAAGCCCTTCATCTCGGGCACGCTCGGAATGCGCAGCCGCGAGGCGATCAGGGTCTGGATGCCGAAGTAGATCAGGAACGGTATCCCGATCACGATGAAGGACACCAGCAGCGACAGGCCGGCCCAGGAAAGCACCTGGTCCAGGCCGAACTGCTTGAGTTCCCCGAAATGGCGCACGGTCGGGCCGATCGCGTCGACGCACTGGTCGCCGCAGACGATCGCGAACACATGGCTGAAGGCGCCGTCTACCGCGCACTTGCGGTAGGCCGGCGAGCAGATCTGGGCCTGCGCCTCGACCAGGTACAGGTCGCAGCGCACGCCCGGCGCCAGGCAGGCTTCCACCTGCACCGGGACCACCACATTCTCGAGCGCGACCACGCCGCCGGATTCCCTCACCCGGATCACCGAGTGATGCACCGAATCCAGCGCGTCGGCCGGCCCGCTATCTCGTCGCTCGCCCAACTCCTCTATCGTCCCGGACAGCTTGCGCAGCCGGTAATGCAGTGATGTCGTCATGCCGTCTCTCCTATCGCGCGCAGCGCGCCGCCGGTAGGGCGATCGCGCCGGTCGTCGTTTCCGGGGCTCTGCGGCCCCTGTGCAATTCGCGGAACGCCTCGTGGGCGACCCGCACCGTCCTGCCGTCCCCGACTGCGACAATAAGTCGCATCGAACGGGGCGGCAGCTCCACTTGCATATCACCATATCAGAAGATGCTGATATACTCAAACCGAATTTCCCGCACTTGCCGTCGCCGGGTCCGCTCCACCCGGTGCGGCCGGTTGCCCGGAACCCGGCGCGCAGTCAACATTTCGCACCGCCACGGCGGGCTGCGTGAAACGGGAGGCGATTCCGGGACACAGCGTTAAATATTCGCCTAGCCGAGAGTAGGCGCACACATCAGGAGCATCTCGCCCTTGCATGCAGTTCTGCGGTGCGGCCAGGCGAACGAGAATCTCCCGCATCCACCCGCCGAACTCGTCGTCGGTCGCCATTTGCGCGGATGCGACATTCGGTCACTTGCCGCGCCCGGCGCGCGCCGCACCCGGGGTGCGACCGCTGCGACACTATGTCGCATTCCATGCGCACCCGTGCCACCCCTAAGATTCACTCGCGCCTGGGGGGTCAGGCGACGAGGTCATGGAGGGGGCACAAAATGAAAAATGTTCCGCAGAAGGTCAATACACAGAATCCCGAACTTGCATCGCTGCTGCTGAGCACAGGGCTCGCGGTGGCATCCCTGATTCTGCTGCCGGCCGTCGCCCAGCGCGTCGGCCTCGGGTCGAGCCTGACGATCGCGCTGCGCGGCGTGCTGATGCGGGCATCGAGCCGGATCTGAGCGACTCCGCTCCCCGAAACCGCTAGAATTCGCGCCGGCCCTGCGGATTGCCCGCAGGGCCGGTTTTCGTCTGGACGGAGCATGAAACCACCGGGAAACCGGGCCGGCAACGCCGCCTTCGCGCTGCTCGCCGTTGCCCTCGCCGCCTTCGCCGCCACCTGGCTGGACGCCGCAGTCTCGCGCGATCGGGCCGCCGCGCGGACCGCCGCCAACCGCGAGCTGGTGGCCGCGCTGGAACTCACCGACCTGTGCTTGTTCACCGAGGCGCGCTATACGCGGCACCCCTCGCAGGCCGACCTGCACACCGCCTTCCAGGACCACCCGCGCGCCCTGGAGCACTTCCCCTCGGGCTCGCTGCTGCCGCCGCCGGCCATCCTCACAGAACACCATGGCCGCCTGGGTCGCTAAGCAGCGCTATCTGATCGACTACACGGTCGCCTCCCTGCTGCGCCGCAAGGGGAAGAACCTCGGCCTGCTGGTGGTCTACACGCTGCTGATCTTCATGCTGGCCTCGGTCATGCTGTTCTCGCACGCGGTGCGCCGCGAGGCCGCGCAACTGCTGGAGGGCGCGCCCGAGGTGGTGGTCCAGCGCATGGTCGCCGGCCGCCACGATCTGGTGCCGGGCGATTACCTGGAGAAGATGGGCCGCATCCGCGGCGTGCAGGCCCAGCGCGGCCGGCTCTGGGGCTACTACTACGACCCGGTGGTATTCGCCAGCTACACCTTCATGGTGCCGGTGGCCGAGGCGCCGCAGGCCGGCCACATCGCGATCGGCGAGGGCATCGCGCGGGCGCGCCGCGCCGGGCCGGGCGACGTGATCTCCTTC
>DATMWM010000325.1:0-3901 GCA_035562535.1 Rhodocyclaceae bacterium
GTACAATGCACGGCTTTACGAATTCCGGAGCACCGACATGGCTCGCGTCTGCCAAGTGACCGGCAAGGGACCGATGGTTGGACACCACGTCTCCCACGCCAACAACAAGACCAAGCGCCGCTTCCTGCCGAACCTGCAGGCTCGCCGCTTCTGGCTGGAAAGCGAGAAGCGCTGGGTCAGCCTGCGCATTTCCGGCAAGGGCCTGCGCACCATCGACAAGCACGGCATCGAGGCCGTGCTGGCGGAGCTGCGCGCCCGCGGCCAGCGCGTCTGAGCGACGTAACCCTGAGGAACGGAGACCGCCATGGCCAAGAGCGCCCGCGAAAAGATCAAACTGGAATCCACCGCCGGCACCGGCTTCTTCTACACCACGTCGAAGAACAAGCGCACCACGCCGACGAAGCTCGAGTTCATGAAATACGACCCGAAGGCGCGCAAGCACGTCGCCTTCAAGGAAGTGAAGCTGAAGTAAGCATCCGAGCGGCGCACGCATGAAAAAGCCCGCCGTGAGGCGGGCTTTTTCGTTGACCGTGGAATCGCCTCAGATGGCGTAGCGGCGCAGCCTCAGCGACATCTCCTGCAACTGGGCGATGCCGCTCGCCTCGGCGCGCGCGCACCAGTCCTGCAACTGCCTGAGCAACTGCTCCCTGGAGGCGGTCGAGCGCGCCCACAGCGCCGCCAGTTCGCTGCGCATGCGATAGACCGTGGCCAGCCGGCTGCTCCTGCTCAACACCGTGTCGAGCACCGCCCTGTCCTGTGCCGGAAGTTCGCCCGCGTCGCGCGCGAGCAGACGCTTCGCGGCGCGCACCTGCGCCGAATCCAGCAGGTCGGACTGGGACGCCTTCAGCCTGGCCATCTCCTCCCGGAAGATCTGCATCAGCGAACCGACGTAACGCTGCATCACGTCGTAGCGATAGGTGATCACGGCCTGGAGCGTGTCGAAATCCACCACCGGCCGGGCGGCGGCGAGCTTGGGTCTCGGGGCGACCTTCTTCACCTTGGCGAGTCCCAGCATTTCCATGATGCGGATGTACAGCCAGCCGATGTCGAACTCGTACCAGCGGTTCGAGAGTTTGGCCGAGGTGGCGTAGGCGTGGTGGTTGTTGTGGAGTTCCTCGCCGCCGATCAGGATGCCCCAGGGGACGATGTTCCGGCTCGCGTCCGGCGCATCGAAGTTGCGGTAGCCCCAGAAATGCCCGATGCCGTTGATCACGCCGGCCGCCCAGAAGGGGATCCAGAGCATCTGCACGCCCCAGATCAGCGCGCCGGGCACGAGGCCGAAGGCGATCAGGTCGACCGCCAGCATCAGCAGGATGCCGACCTTCTGCAGCGGCGTGTACAGATGCCGCTCCAGCCAGTCGTCCGGCGTGCCGTGGCCGTAGCGCTCCATCGTTTCCCGGTTGTGGGATTCCTTGACGTAGAGGAACACGCCGCCCCAGAGCACGCGGTTGATGCCGAGCACCTGCGGGCTGTGCGGATCCTCGGCCGTTTCGCACTTGGCGTGGTGCTTGCGGTGGATCGCGGCCCATTCCTTGGTCACCATGCCGGTGGTCAGCCACAGCCAGAGGCGGAAGAAATGGCTCACGGCCGGATGCAGGTCCAGCGCGCGGTGCGCCTGGCAGCGGTGCAGGAAGATGGTCACCGCGGCGATGGTCACGTGGGTCATCGCCAGGACCACGATCACGTAACCCCACCAGGGCAGGTCGAACACGCCGGAAAGCAACATGCGGAAGGAATCCTTACATGATTGAAAGCTTATCGATTCTACGCGAAACCCCGGTGGGGTCAATCGCGCAGCGCCCTCAGATCGCGGCCTTCCGGCGCTCGAGCACGGCGGCGTAGAAACCGTCGGTGTCGTGGACGTGCGGCAGCAGCCGCAGCGTCTCGCCGCATTCCAGCGGAATCTGCTGGCGCGCCAGGATCTCGCCGGCCGAAACCCGGGCGAAGTCGGGATGGGCGGCGAGGAAGGCGTCCACCACCGCCTCGTTCTCCTCGGGCAGGATGCTGCAGGTGGCATACACCAGCCGGCCGCCGGGCTTGAGCAGCCGGGCCGCGCCGGCCAGGATGTCCTGCTGCTTGCGCGCCAGTTCCGCCACGCCTTCCCAGGTCTGCCGCCACTTGAGATCCGGGTTGCGGCGCAGCGTGCCCAGCCCGCTGCAGGGCGCATCCACCAGCACCCGGTCGAGCTTGCCGGCCAGCCGCTTCACCCGCGTGTCGTTCTCGCCGGCGATCAGCACCGGATGCACGTTCGACAGCCCGGAGCGGGCCACCCGCGGGCGCAGCTTCGCCAGCCGCTTGTCCGCCACGTCGAAGGCGTAGAGCCGGCCGGTCGAGCGCATCAGCGCGCCGATCAGCAGCGTCTTGCCGCCGGCGCCGGCGCAGAAGTCCGCGACCATCTCGCCGCGCCTGGGCGCGAGCAGGTAGCCGAGCAGCTGGCTGCCCTCGTCCTGCACCTCGACCGCGCCAGAGAGGTAGAGCGGATGGCGCTGCAGCGCCGGCTTGTCCTTGAGCCGTATGCCCGAGGGCGCGTAGGTGCAGGGCCGCGCCTCGATGCCTTCGGCGGCGAACTGTTCGAGCACCTGCTCGCGCGTGGCCTTGAGCGTATTGACCCGCAGGTCCAGCGGCGCGCCCTGGTTCAGCCCGCGCGCCAGCGCCAGCAGCGCCTCGTCGCCCAGGCGGGGGCGCAACCGTTCGACCAGCCAGTCCGGAAAATCCGCCAGCTCCGCCAGCGTCGGTTCGCCGGCCGGCTCCGCCTTGAAGCCGGCGAAGGCGTCCGCCTCGCTGCGCCTCAGCGCTTCTTCGAGCTGGCGCTGGTTGTAGCCTGCCAGCCGCACCAGCGCGGCGATCACCAGCCGGCGCGGCGAGGCCCGGGAACCGACGATGCGCTCCAGCGTGCGCCTGCGGCGCAGCACCGCATACACGGTCTCGGCCACGAAGGCCCGCTCGCGCGCGCCGAGCGCCTTGTTCTCGCGGAAGAACTGGGACAGGACGGCGTCGGCCGGGTACTCGAACCGCAGCGCCTCGGCCAGGGCCGCGGAGGTACGTTCCAGCAGGGTCGGTGTGATGCGCATTCAGGTCAACCCGCAGACGGCAGCGGCGGCGGAGCGGGCGCTTCCAGCCGCACCTTGCCCTCGCCGGTCTGATATTCGATGGTGGTCGCCTGCAGGTCGTTGACCGCCCCGCTGCGCTGCACCCAGCGGATGCGCACCGGCAGGTATTTCGCGTCGATCCCGTACCACAGGTCGAGCAGGTCGTCGCCCTCCCGGCCCAGGCGGACGTGCAGCGCCCGCAGCGGCCCGAGCTTGGTGACCACCTCCTCGTGCCCGATCACCTCGATCAGCGCGTTCACGTAGGTCCGCCCGTTGGTCACCCACATGTCGATGTTGCGCTCCACCGGCGGGAACAGGGCGATCTGGAAGATCGCGCTCAGGATGTCCTGGCTGCCCTCCATCAGATCCGCCTCGTGATGGCCGCGCGGCGAGGCGACCATCACCTTGCGCCGGTCCCAGTAGAAGGCCGCGCCCTCCTTGAACACGCCGTCGCGTTCGACCTTGAAGCTCGCCGGCGCAAATCCGTTGCCGGTGATCCCTCCCACGCTCTTCCAGGTGATCGACACCCGCTTGAACAGCGCCACCAGGCCGGCGGTCTGCATGTAGAGCCGGAATTCGTAGCGGTCGCCCTCGGTCAGCCAGACCGCCTCGGCCGTGCCCACCGGGAAGCCATCGGTGCCGCGCATGCCGACGAAGATCACGCGACCGTGATGCGGGAAGACGTTCTCCGGCGACGGCTGGGGCGCGCTCGCCGCGGGCTGTTCCGGGCTGACGGCGGCCGGCTCGGCCTGTTCCGGCGATTCGGCCGGCGGCGGCGGCTCCGCAGGCGGTGCGCTCTGCTGCGGCGAGGG
>DATMWM010000326.1:0-4238 GCA_035562535.1 Rhodocyclaceae bacterium
AAGGTGCCCTGCGCGCTGGTCGGCGCCGAACTTCCCGGGCTGACCATCAGGGCGGCGAAGGTGCGCGGCGTCGAGTCCTTCGGCATGCTCTGTTCCGAGCGCGAACTTGGCCTCTCGGAGGAGCACGGCGGCCTGATGGTCCTGCCGGGCGACGCTCCGGTCGGGCAGGACATCCGCGCCGCACTGGAACTGGACGACAAGATATTCACGTTGAAGCTCACGCCGAACCGGGCCGACTGCCTGAGCCTGGCGGGCATTGCCCGCGAGGTGGCCGCGCTGACCGGAGCCGCGCCGAGCCTGCCCGCGGCGCAGCCGGTGGCGGCGACCGTACGCGATCATCGTGCGGTGGTCCTGGGTGCGCCGGCGGCCTGCCCGCGCTACTGCGGCCGCGTCGTGAAGGGTATCGACCCCAGGGCGCCGACCCCGAACTGGATGAAGATGCGGCTGGCGCGCTGCGGCATCCGCTCGATCAGCGCCGTGGTCGACGTCACCAATTACGTGATGCTCGAACTGGGCCAGCCGCTGCATGCCTTCGACGACGCGAAACTGCGCGGCGCGATCCACGCCCGCTTCCCCGTGCCGGGCGAGACGCTGCTGCTGCTCAACACCCAGACGGTGGAGCCGTCCGCGGACACGCTGTTGATCGCCGACGAAAGCGGACCGCTGGCGCTGGCCGGCATCATGGGCGGCGAGGAAAGCGGGGTGACCGATGCGACCACCGACCTGTTCCTGGAGAGCGCCTTTTTCGCCCCGGAAGCCGTGGCCGGCAAGGCCCGGGCGCTGGGCTTCGCCAGCGACGCCTCCTACCGCTTCGAGCGCGGCGTGGATTTCGCCGGCGCCGCTCGCGCGCTGGAGCGTGCCACCCGCCTGATCCTGGACATCTGCGGCGGCTCGGCCGGCCCCCTGGTCGAGGCCTGCGCGGAACTGCCAAGGCGCGAACCGATCCGCCTGCGGCCCGAGCGCGCCGCCAAGGTGCTCGGCATCGCTATGCCCCTCGAGCTGATCGAACGGCTCCTGACCGGACTGGGGCTCGCGCACGAGCGTTTCGGCGGGGACTTCGTGGTCACGCCGCCGAGTTGGCGCTTCGACCTGGCGATCGAGGAGGATCTGATCGAGGAACTGGCGCGCGTTCACGGCTACGACAACATTCCCGCGGCGGTTTCGCGTGCGCCGCTTGCCATGCTGCCGCGGCCGGAGCGTTCTCGCGGGCAGATGGCGCTGCGCAGGCTGCTCGCCGCGCGCGACTACCAGGAGCTGATCAACTTCAGTTTCGTTGATGCGCAGTGGGAGGCGGACTTCTGCGCCAACGACGATCCGGTGCGGCTGGCCAACCCGATCGCCAGCCAGATGGGGGTGATGCGCTCCAGCCTGATCGGCGGGCTGGTGGGCGTGCTGGCGAACAACCGCAGGCGCCGCGTCGAGCGCGCCCGGGTGTTCGAGATCGGCCGCTGCTTCCTGCGCGGCGATCAGACCGAGGCAGTTCCCGGCTACCGTCAGCCGCTGCGCATCGCAGGCCTGGCGGCCGGACCGGCGGCCCCGGAGCAATGGGGCACGCCCACCCGGGCGGCGGACTTCTACGACGTCAAGGCGGACGTCGAGGCCCTGCTGGCGCCGGCCGAAGGGCGTTTCCGGCCGCTGCGGCACCCGGCGCTGCATCCCGGGCGCGCGGCCGAGGTGCTGCTGGCGGGCCGCCCGATCGGGCTGGTCGGCGAGCTGCATCCGCTGTGGGCCCAGAAGTACGAACTGGGCGCCGCGCCGGTCGTTTTCGAACTGAATCTGGAGCCGCTGCTCGCGCGCGAACTGCCGGCTTACCGGGAGGTGTCGCGCTACCCGGCCGTCATTCGCGACCTGGCCCTGGTGGTGCCGCAGACCCTGCCGGCGCAGGCCGTCCTGGACGGACTGCGCGAGCAGGCGCCTGGCATCGTGCGCGAGATCGCGCTGTTCGACGTGTACGTTGGCAAAGGCATAAGCGATAATGAAAAAAGCCTTGCTTTCCGGGTAGTTATGCAAGATACTCAAAAGACTTTGGCGGATGCCGAAGTTGACGCGGCGATCGGCGCCCTGGTGGATGCGGCCTGCGCGAATCTGGGTGCGAGACTGCGCAGTTGAGGGGAGAGAAGATGACGCTGACAAAGGCAGAGCTGGCCGATCTGCTGTTCGAAAAAGTGGGGCTGAACAAGCGCGAGGCGAAGGACATGGTCGAGGCGTTCTTCGAGGAGATCCGCACCGCGCTCGAGGACGGGCAGAGCGTCAAGCTCTCGGGGTTCGGCAACTTCCAGCTGCGCGACAAGCCCCAGCGGCCGGGGCGCAATCCGAAGACCGGCGAGGAGATCCCGATCACGGCGCGTCGCGTCGTGACTTTCCACGCCAGCCAGAAACTCAAGGCGGCGGTAGAGAGTGCCGGCGATGCCAAGCAGCAACAGTCCTAACCAGGAAGAACTGCCGCCGATCCCGGCGAAGCGCTATTTCACCATCGGCGAGGTGAGCGAGTTGTGCGGGGTCAAGCCGCACGTGCTGCGCTACTGGGAGCAGGAATTCACGCAGCTCAAGCCGGTCAAGCGGCGGGGCAACCGGCGCTACTATCAGCACCACGAGGTGCTGCTGGTGAGGCGCATCCGTGAATTGCTCTACAACGAGGGTTTCACGATCAGCGGCGCGCGCAATCGGCTGGAAAGCTACGACCCGCGCGAGGAGGCCGCGCCGGCCGCCGAAAAGCTGCCCGACGCCCGGACCCTGCGCGCGGAACTCGCCGAGATCCTGGAGATCCTCGCGCAATAGCCTGCCGCCGGCGGTAGCGGCCGGATTTGCTATAATCGCGCACCATCGGTCGGGGCGTAGCGCAGCCTGGTAGCGCACCTGCATGGGGTGCAGGGGGTCGGAAGTTCGAATCTTCTCGCCCCGACCAATCAAAAACCCGCTAAACTTCAATGAGTTAGCGGGTTTTCGTTTACCCGGCCTTGCGCCTCAGAACCGTCGTTGCGTCGATCCGAGGCGGTAACGCGATTCGCCGCCGCGATCAGGTTCGCAACATCCGGCGCAGAATAATGCGTCGTGACACTGTCGTTCTTGTGTCCGAGCAGAATCTGACGATCCTCGAAACTCACACCGGCGGCCCTCAGCCGCTGGCCGAACGTGTGCTTGAGATCGTGCACACGCACCCGAGCAAGGCAAGCACCTGGCGTTGACCTTGCACCCGATTTCCCGCCGCTGGTCGATCTCTTGTCCGGCCCTGGCTACCGATGGCGGCAACGCGCGAACAGAGTGCGTTCACCAAGTGGTAGCGTAGGTGTATAGTTGCCGCAATTGCGTACGCAAGTACGTTCCACCGCGGAGACTTCAATGAGTGTTCGGATCGGTGTGCGCGAGCTTCGGGACAAGCTCGCGTCCTACCTAGAATCGACTGTGCCGATCGAGGTGACCCGTCATGGGCAGACCATCGGCTTCTATATTCCGGTTCCCAAGCGGCCGGGCCAAGGCGAGCGCGAAGCCTTGCTCGAAGCGGGGCACCGCATGCAGGGTGAGCTGGCCCGACTCGGACTTACCGAGGAAGAACTCGTCGCCGATTTCAAGCGCTGGCGAAAGGTGCGCGGTGGCAAATAGGCCGCTGGTCATCGATGCCAACATCCTGATCCGCGCAGTGCTGGGGGTGCGGACCCGCGAGCTGATCGAGCGCTACTGCGATTCCGTCGATTTCTATGTCGCCGAGCCCAACTTCGAGGAGGCGACCAAATACCTCGGCGAGTTGGCCTCGAAGCGCGGAGTGCGGGAAGAGGTATGGCGTGAAGCCTTGCAGACGATCATGTCTGCGATTCAACTGGTACCCGTCGAAGAACTCGCTCCCGCCGAGGTCGAAGCGAAGGAGCGGATCGGTAGACGGGATGCGGACGACTGGCCAGCAGTGGCTGCGGCCCTCCGTTTCGATTGCCCGGTCTGGACCGAGGACGAGGACTTCTTCGGCTCTGGTGTGGCGACATGGACCACGTCTACCGTCGAGATATTCCTGCGCGGCGAATGAAACGGCAAGCAGTGCGCCTGCACCGGTCTGCATTGCGTTGCTCAGCAAAGTCGCTGATTTCGACCAATCGAACAGTGCCGGCAGGAGTCCCACGATGAAACAGAAAGGTCCGTCCGCCCGCCCCCTCAAAGAGCCCAAGCTCTCTCGCACCAGTCCTCCGGCCGGCCTGCCCGCTGCCGACTGGCAGCGTGGGCTGCGCAGGCAGTTCGGGCGCGATCAGTCG
>DATMWM010000327.1:0-21042 GCA_035562535.1 Rhodocyclaceae bacterium
GGCGATCTCCGGCTCGCGCGCCGCATTCTCGAGGATGGTACGGCCGTCGGCGAGCGCCGCCGCCATCATCAGGTTCTCGGTGCCGGTCACCGTGACCAGGTCGGTGAACAGCCGCGCGCCCTTCAGCCGCGCGGCCTGCGCCAGCACGTAGCCGCCCTCGACCCGGATCTGCGCGCCCATGGCCTGCAGGCCCTTGATGTGCTGGTCCACCGGGCGCGCGCCGATGGCGCAGCCGCCGGGCAGCGACACCCGCGCCTCGCCGGCGCGCGCTACCAGCGGGCCGAGCACCAGCACCGCGGCGCGCATGGTCTTCACCAGGTCGTAGGGCGCCACCGGGTTCGCCAGCGCCGAGGCGTCCAGGGTCACCGTGTCCGGCGCCTCCCGGGTCACCTTGACGCCCATCTGCTCGAGCAGGCGCAGCATGGTGCGCACGTCGTTCAGTTGCGGCAGCCGGCTCACTGTCACCGGGTCGCGCGTGAGCAGCGCGGCGCAGAGGATGGGCAGCGCGGCGTTCTTGGCGCCGGACATCGCCACTTCTCCGCGCAGGCGCGTGCCGCCCTCGATCGCGAGCTTGTCCATCTCAGCCCTGCCCCTGCGCGGCCTGCCACTCCTCGGGGGAGTAGGTGCGCATCGACAGCGCGTGGATCTCGGCGCGCATGCGGTCCCCCAGGGCCTTGTAGACAAGCTGGTGCTGCTGCACGCGCGACTTGCCGCGGAACTCGGCGCTGACCACCAGCGCCTCGAAATGCTGGCCGTCGCCGGCCACCTGCAGGAGGTCGCAGGGCAGGCCCTGGCGGATCCAGGTCTCTATGTCTTGGGGAGCAATCATGGATGTTCCTCGAACTTCGATCGGGCGGGCATCAGGCCCGCAGTTTATAACCGCTCTTGAGCAGCCAGAGCGTGAGTCCCGCCAGGCCGAGCAGGCAGGCGGAGACCACGGCCAGGCTCAGCCCGGGCGGCACGTCCGACACGCCGTGGAAGCCGTAGCGGAACCCGTCGATCATGTAGAAAACCGGGTTGAAATGCGAAAGCCCCTGCCAGAACGGCGGCAGGGAGTGGATCGAATAGAACACGCCGGAGAGGAAGGTCAGCGGCATGATGACGAAGTTCTGGAAGCCGGCGAGCTGGTCGAACTTGTCCGCCCAGATCCCGGCGATCACGCCCAGGCTGCCCAGGATCGCGCCGCCGAGCAGGGCGAAGGCGAGTATCCAGTGCGGCGCCACGAAGCGCAGTTCGGCGAACCACAGCGTCACCGCCAGAACGCCCAGCCCGACCACCAGCCCGCGCACGGTCGCCGCCAGCACGTAGGCGGCGAAGAACTCCCGGTAGGAGATCGGCGGCAACAGGACGAAGACGATGCTGCCGGTCACCTTGGACTGGATCAGCGAGGACGAGGAATTGGCGAAGGCGTTCTGCAGCACGGCCATCATCACCAGCCCGGGCACAAGGAAGGCGGTGTAGGGCAGCGCCTCGTAGACCCGCACGCGGTTCTCCAGCACGTGCGAGAACACCAGCAGGTACAGCAGCGAGGTCAGCACCGGCGCGGCCACGGTCTGGAAGCTCACCTTCCAGAAGCGCAGCAGCTCCTTGCGGAATAGCGTGGCGAAGCCCTGCATGGCGGGTCAGCTGCGGCCCATGATGCGCACGAACACCTCCTCCAGGTCCGGCTTGGCCAGTTCCAGGTCCTCCACCTCGGCGCCCGCCTCGCGCAGCGTGCGCAGCACGGTTTCCACCTCCTCGCAGCGCCCGATCCGGCATGCCAGCGTCCCATCGTCCTCGCGCACCGAGCGCTCCGCGATCGCGGCCGGCGGCGCCGCGCCCGGCGCCAGGCGCACGCGCAGGGTATGGCCGGAGAGGCTGCGCAGCAGGTTCTCGGTGCTGTCCAGGGCGACGATGCGGCCCTGCTTCATCATCGCGATCCGGCCGCAAAGACTCTCGGCCTCCTCCAGGTAGTGCGTGGTCAGCACGATGGTGTGCCCGTCGCGGTTGAGCCGCCGCACGAACTGCCACAGGCCCTTGCGCAGCTCGACGTCGACGCCGGCGGTGGGCTCGTCCAGGACGATGACCGGCGGCCGATGCACCAGCGCCTGGGCCACCAGCACGCGACGCTTCATGCCTCCGGAAAGCCGCCGCATGTTGGTGTCGGCCTTTGCCGTGAGGTCGAGGTGATGCAGGATCTCGTCGATCCAGTCGTCGTTGCCGCGCAGGCCGTAATAGCCGGACTGGATGCGCAGCGTTTCGCGCACCGTGAAGAACGGGTCGAAGACCAGCTCCTGGGGCACCACGCCGAGCCGGCTGCGCGCCTCGCGGTACTGCGCGGCCACGTCCCAGCCCATGACCTCCAGCCGTCCAGTGTCCGGCCGCACCAGCCCGGCGAGCGCGCTGATCAGCGTGGTCTTGCCCGCGCCGTTCGGCCCGAGCAGGCCGAAGAACTCGCCGCGCTCGACCGCAAGGTCGATGCCCGCCAGCGCCTGCACGCTGCCGAAGCGCTTGGTCACCTGCCGGATGCGGATCGCGGGTTCCATGGATCTGTTTCGACGCGGACGCGCCAGCGCGCGCAAGCGATCAGGCTGACCGAAGGCTGCGGGTCAGACCGGAAGAAGTTCGGTGACGCCGTAGAGTTCGGCCAGGCTGAGCAGGTTGGCCGGCGGGTTGACGATGCGCAGCGGCTGGCCGGCTGCGGCAGCCGCGCGGGACCAGCCGAAGACCACCGCCAATCCCGAGGAATCCACCTCGGTCACCGCGGCGAGGTCGAACCGACGGCCGCCCTCGCGCACCATGTCCGCGCCGCGGTCGAGCAGCGCGCGCGCCCCGGCGAAGGTCATGGCCCCGCTCACCTCCACCGTTTCGCCGACGCGCTGCATCAGGACTTCTCGCCCGCCTTGGCCTCGAGCGACTTGTTCCGGTTCTGCAGCGCCTTGATCAGCCCGTCGATCCCACCGCTGCGCACCTCGGCGGCGAAGGACTCGCGGTAGTTGGTGACCAGGCTGACGTTGGCGACGACCACGTCATAGACCTTCCAGCCGTCGGCCTCCTTGCGCAGGCTGTAGTCGATGCTCACCGGCTGCGCGCCGGGCTGCTTGACCTCGGTGCGCACGATCACGTCGGTATCGGCCGGCTGATAGCGCGCCGGCTTGAAGGAGATGACCTGGTTGCGGTAGCCGGTGAGCGCATTCGAATAGGTGCGCACCAGCAGGTCCTTGAACTCGGCCACCAGCTTGCTCTGCTGTTCCGGGCTCGCCTGGCGCCAGTCGCGCCCCACGGCCAGTTGCGTCATGCGGGTGAAGTTGAAATGGGGCAGGACCTTCTGCTCCACCAGTTCAATCGCCCGCTTGGTGCTGCCCGACTGGATGTCCTTGTCCTCGCGGACGATCGCCAGCACGTCGTTGGTCACGGTCTTGACCAGGACGTCCGGCGCGTTGTCCTGGCCCGCCGCGGGCAGGGACAGCGCGGCCCCCAGGACGGTCGCAAGAATGAAAAGAAGCTTTCCCATGGTTCTACCTTCTCCGGCAAGTAAAACGGAAGCGAGCCCCGATGGGCCCGGCGAGCGATGCGTTGTGCGCTTAACGCGCGGCCGGCGCGGAGGTTGATTCCCCGCCTGCGGGCGCCGGCGGAACCGGCGCACTGCCCGGTTTTGCCGCGGGTTCGTCGTTGAACTCGTCGCCGTTGCGCGGGGGCAGCCCTTCGAATATCAGATTGCGGCGCCGCTGCAGGTAGCTGTCGCGAACGAAACTATACTTGTCCAGGCCGGCCTCCTCCAGCACCCTGTCGGCCGGCAGCAGCAGCGCGCGGTTGTTCACGAAGCGCAAGCCGTAGAGACTGTTGCGCAGCGGCACGTCGTCCACGAGGTAGTACACCGGGTCGGCATAGCCGTCGGCGATCGTACCGATGCCGTCGCGCAGGGTCTTCGGCCCGAACAGCGGCACCACCAGGAAGGGGCCATCCGGCACGCCCCAGCGCCCGAGCGTCTGACCGAAGTCCTCCTCGTGCTTCTCCAGGCCGATTTCCGATGCCACGTCGATCGCACCCAGGATACCAGCGGTCGAGTTGAGCAGGAATCGGCCGAAATCGGATGCGCCCTCGCGGACCTTGCCCTGCAGCAGGTTGTTCACCCCGATCCACGGGTCGCTCAGGTTCGAGAACACGTTGCCGACCACAGTGCGCCCCGGCAGCGGCACAACGGTCTCGTAGCCCCTGGCGAGCGGACGGGCGACCACCTTGTCGATGCCCTCGTTCAAGGCAAACATCGCCCGGTTGAATCCCTCCAGGGGATCCTTCGGATTCCCGCTGGTCGCACAGCCCTGCACCAGGATGGCTGCACCGGCCAGCGCTGCCAGGCCGGCGCGCCGCGCCAGGCGACGCTGCGAAGCTTCCACTTTTCGCGAACCGATCACGGTTTCTTCTCCTGGGGCGCGGGCGCGCTGCTGTCGCCCTCCGCCGCCTTGCTGAACAGGAACTGCCCGATGAGGTTCTCCAAAACGACGGCGGACTGCGTTTTCTTGAGGACGTCTCCGGCGGCCAGCATGTCCGGATCGCCGCCCACCGAAAAGCCGATGTACTGCTCCCCGAGCAGGCCCGAGGTCAGTATCGCAGCGATCGTGTCCCGGGGAAACGTGTAGCGCCCGTCGATCTGCATCGTCACCACCGCCACATAGGTCCGTTCGTCGAAGCGGATGGCGGAAACGCGGCCGATCACGACCCCGGCGCTTTTCACCGGCGCGCGCACCTTCAGGCCTCCAATGTTATCAAACTGGGCATGCAGCGCATAAGCGTCGTTCAGATTCGCCGAACTCAGGTTGCCGACCTTCATGGCGAGGAAGAGCAGCGCACCGATGCCGGCGACCACGAAAAAACCTACCCACAAGTCCAATATCGTCCTGTTCATCAGGTGCCCCGGAACATGAATGCCGTCAGAATGAAGTCGAGCCCCAGGATGGCCAGGGAGGAGATGACCACCGTGCGCGTCGTCGCCCCGGACACCCCCTCGGCGGTGGGCTCGGCGTCGTAGCCCTCGAAAACGGCGATCAGCGAGATCGCCACGCCGAACACGAAGCTCTTGATGACGCCGTTCAGGATGTCCTCCCGCACGTCCACCGAGGACTGCATCTGCGACCAGAACGATCCCTCGTCCACGCCGATCAGCATGACGCCGACCAGGTAGCCGCCGAACACGCCCATGGCCGAAAACATCGCCGCCAGCAGCGGCATCGAGATCACCCCGGCCCAGAATCGCGGCGCCACCACCCGGGCGAGCGGATTGACCGCCATCATCTCCATGGCCGAGAGCTGCTCGGTCGCCTTCATCAAGCCGATCTCCGCGGTGATCGCCGACCCGGCCCGGCTGGCGAACAGCAGGCCGGCAACCACCGGGCCGAGTTCGCGCACCAGCGACAGCGCCACCAGCACGCCGAGCGACTCCTCCGAGCCGTAGCGCTGCAGGGTGTCGTAACCCTGCAGGCCGAGCACCATGCCGACGAACAGGCCGGAGACCAGGATGATGATCAGCGACAGCACGCCGGAGAAGTAGATCTGGCGCACGGTGAGCCCGAACCGGCGCAGCGCCGTGCCCGAGTAGAGGAGGATCATCAGCAGGAAGCGCGCCGCGAAGCCCAGCCGCCAGATCGCATCGTCGACCCGCCGGCCGAGCGCACGCACGCCGGTCAGGATGCGCCTAGGCATGGGCCGGCCCGAGCATCACGTCCCGGTATGTGTCGGCAGGGTAATGGAAGGGCACCGGCCCGTCCGGCTCGGCCCAGACGAACTGGTGCACCCAGGGGTCGGTCGACGCGCGGATCTGCGCCGGCGTCCCCTCGGCCACGACCCGGCCCTCGGACAGGAAATAGATGTAGTCGACGATCTGCAGCGACTCCTGGATGTCGTGGGTGACGATGATCGAGCTGGCGCCCAGGGCGTCGTTCAGCCGGCGGATCAACTGGCCGACCACGCCGAGGGAGATCGGGTCCAGGCCGGCGAAGGGTTCGTCGTACATCATAAGCATCGGGTCCAGGGCGATCGCCCGGGCCAGCGCCACCCTTCGCGCCATGCCGCCGGACAGTTCCGAGGGCATGAGGTGCCGCGCGCCGCGCAGACCTACCGCGTTCAGCTTCATCAGCACAAGGTCGGCGATCGCCTCTTCGGGCAGATCGGTGTGCTCCCGGATCTGGAAGGCCACGTTGTCGAACACCGACATGTCGGTGAAGAGCGCGCCGAACTGGAACAGCATGCCCATGCGCCGCCTGAGGGCGTACAGCCCGTCCTGGTCGAGGTCGTGGACCGCCTGGCCGGCGACGCGCACCTGCCCGCTGGTCGGGCGCAGCTGCCCGCCGATCAGGCGCAGGGTGGTGGTCTTGCCGCAGCCGCTCCCGCCCATGATGGCCACCACGCTGCCGCGCGGGATCGCCATGTTGATGCCTGATAGGACGGGCCTGCGGTCGTAGGCGAAGCTGAGGTCCGTGACCCGGACCAGTGGTTCGCTGGATACCAAGGGTTTGCAGGCTCTAAAAGTTTGAAATGTTAGCACATTGGGCAAAGCGGCCCCCGGCGGCCCGGCGCCGCAAGACGGGCCGCCGCGAAATCGCGCCGGCCACCGCTCGCCTGGGCGCTGTGATACCTTGTGGCACCCGTCGTTGCGCGCGGACTCGCCCGATGCGGCTGGCCCGCGGGGCGCATCCGCGAGCCGAGCCAATGAGCGACCTCTCCGCCGACACCCGCCAACTCCCGCGACTGCTGATCGTCGACGACGACCCGCTGATCGCGGAGACCCTGGGCTTCGTTCTCGGCCGGGAGTTCGACGTGGTCACCGCCGGCAGTCGCACCGAGTGCATCGAGCGGCTGCGGAACATGGACCGCGCGCCCGACCTGGCGCTGGTGGACCTCGGCCTGCCGCCCACGCCCCACCGGCCGGATCAGGGACTGGCGTTGATCTCGGACCTGCTCGCCCATGCACCGGGCATCCGGATCGTCGTCCTCTCCGGTCAGGACCTGGAGTCCAGCGCCCGGCACGCCCGCGCCATGGGCGCGGCCGAGTTCGTGGCCAAGCCGGCCGATCCGCAGGACCTCAAGCGCACCCTGAACAGGGTGCTGGCTTTCGACCGAATCGGCGAAGGGGCCGGGGCCACCGCGGCGGAGGGCTGCGGCCTGGTCGGCGAAAGCCTGCCGATGCAGAAGCTGCGGGCCCAGATCGGCCAGTACGCCGAATCCCCCTTCCCCGTGCTGATCGAGGGCGAGTCGGGCAGCGGCAAGGACATCGTCGCCAGCTGCTGCCTGCACAGGCTCACGACGCGCCACGACAAGCCCTTACTGGCGCTCAACTGCGCGGCCATCTCCCCGACGCTGGTGGAGCCTACGCTTTTCGGCTATGCCAAGGGCGCGTTCACCGGCGCCGCGGGTGCGCGTTCCGGCTATTTCGAGGATGCCGCCGACGGCACGCTGTTCCTCGACGAGATCGGCGAGCTGCCGCTCGACCTCCAGCCCAAGCTGCTGCGGGTGCTGGAAAACGGCGAATACCAGCGGGTCGGCGAGACCCAGTTGCGCATCGCGCGCTGCCGCGTCGTCGCAGCGACGAACCGGGACCTGCGGCGCGAGGTGAAAGCCGGACGCTTCCGCGCCGACCTCTACCACCGGCTGAGCGTGTTCGCGATCAGCGTGCCGCCGCTGCGCGAGATGGGCCGCGACCGGGTTCTGCTGCTGGATCACTACCGGCGCATCTACGCGGCGCAATCGGGGCGCCCTCCCTTCGCGCTGACCCCGGAGGCGCTGCAGCTCTGGGAGGCCTACCGCTTCCCGGGCAACGTGCGCGAACTGCGCAACATCGTCATCCGGCTGACCGCCAAGTTCGCCGGCGCGTCGGTCGGCGTGCGCGAACTGGACACGGAACTCGATCCCCAGGAAGAGGACGGCGGCGACCGGGCCGACGCCGCGATCCCCGTCCTGCCGCAGACCAGTGCCGACCTGTCCGGCGTCGCGCTCGCCCACCTGAGACAGGCGCACCGGTTCGAACTGGACGGCACGCTGCGGCTCTGGGAGCAGGCCTACATCGACGCCGCGATGCTGCTCACGCAAGGCAACGTCAGCCAGGCCGCGAAGATGCTCGGCATCAACCGCACCACGCTGTACAACCGCATCGGATCGCTCGCGCGCGGCGCGGTGCCCGAAACCGATCTGCGCGCCTCGGGCAGCCGGACCGGGGACTGACAGGTCCATGTACCTGGAACATTTCGGGCTCCACGAAGCGCCCTTCCGCATCACCCCGCACACCGACTTCTTCTTCGCCGGCGCCAACCGCGGCGCCACGCTGGACGCACTGCTGTATGCGGTCACCGAGGACGAAGGCATCGTCAAGGTGAGCGGCGAGGTCGGCAGCGGCAAGACCATGCTGTGCCGCATGCTGGCCGACCGGCTCCCGGACAGCGTCGAAACCGTCTTCGTCGCCAACCCGCTGCTCAGGGGGGAGGAACTGCTGCGCGCCATCGCCGACGAACTCGGCTGCGCGCTGCCCGACGAGCGCCAGAGCGCGATGCTCAGGACGCTGCAGCAGCATCTGATCGACCTCTACGGGCGCGGCCGCCGCGTGGTCCTGCTGGTCGACGAGGCCCACGCGATGCCCGGCGAGGCCCTGGAGGAGATCCGGCTGCTCTCCAATCTCGAAACCCGGCACCACAAGCTGCTGCATATCGTGTTGTTCGGCCAGCCGGAGCTCGACGCGATCCTGGCCCGTCCGGACATGCGGCAACTGAAGGACCGCATCACCCATCATTTCGAACTGACTCCCTTGCCGCGCAAGGACGTCGCGGAATACATCGACTTCCGCATGCGCGCGGCAGGCTACCGCGGCCCGAGCGTGTTCGACCGTGGCGCGGTCCGCGCCATCGCCGCCGCTTCGGGAGGCCTGACGCGGCGCATCAACGTGCTCGCCGACAAGTCCCTGCTGGCGGCCTTCGCCAAGGGCAGCCACGCGGTTTCCGCCTCCGAGGCGCGCGCGGCCGCCCGGGACGCGCGCCTGGGCAGCGGCACCAGGCGCCGGCTGCTCTGGCTGTCTCTCGCCGCCGCAGCCGTGCTGGGCAGCGCGGGCGCGGTGGCGGTAATCGTGATCGAGGCGCGCCGGGACCAGAACCCCGCCGCAACCGCACCCGCCGCGTCGGCCGTACCGGCGGCCGCGCCCGACGCCGCGCCGGCCGGGATGCCGGCCCCGCAAGGCAAGCCGGTATCCGAAGCAGCGCCACCGCCGGCTGCCCTGTCCCCGGACGGGCAGCCCGCCCCGACGACCAGTCTCGGCCCACTGACCCGCGCACATCTGGACCGAACCGACGCCTGGCTCGCGCAGGCTGCGGACGAGCGCTGGTTTCTTCAGTTGCTCACGGCCGATGCCGATAACGCCGGTGCCGTGGAGCGCCTGTTGGCGCGCAGCGCAACGCTCGGTCCGGGCGAGAGCCTGGGGGTGTATCGGGCGACGACACCCCGCGGGGAGAGGCTCGGCGTGATATATGGCGACTACCCGTCGATGGCGGAGGCGAACGCGGCGCTGCAGGAACTGCCGGCCGCACTGAAGGCCTATGGCGCCTATCCGCGGCAGGTCAGGAAGCTGCGCTGACCGCCGCGCCGGGCGAGGCCGCGGCCCGGGCATCGCTCAAGGCGCTTTTTTGAATCAAAATCATGATGTTGCCTGACATTCTTGGTGTGTTATCATCGCACGGGCCCACCGCATGCCGCGTGCATCAAGGCACTGACATGACAGCAAAACCGACGCGCGCCGGACTGATCCTCCTGCTTACACTGGCCGGATGCACGACGGCGCCGCTGCACGCGCCATCCACCGGTCATGTCGCTGCCGATGCGGCGCCGCCCGCAGCCGGCGGCCGGATCCCGGCGCCGGTGCAGATCGCGCCGGCGGCGCCGAAACCGAGGGCCACCGAGAAAGCCGAGACCTACAGCGTCGTGGTAAACAATGTCCGCGTCAGCGATCTGCTGTTCGCGCTGGCGCGCGACGCCAGGCTGAACGTGGACATTCATCCCGGCATCGGCGGCACGGTGACCCTGAACGCAATCGACCAGACGCTGCCGCAACTGCTCAGCCGCATCGCCAAACAGGCGGACATGCGCTACGAGCTGGACGGCCCGAACCTCGTGGTCATGCCCGACTCGCCATACCTGCGCAACTACAAGGTCGACTACGTGAACATGAACCGGGACATGACCGGCAGCGTGGCGATCAACACCCAGATCACCTCCACCGGCAGCAGCGTCGCCGGAACCGCCGGACAGTCCACGGCGTCCGGCAGCGGCAGCAACAGTTCGACCACCGAGGTCAAGAACAGCGCGCGCAACCGCTTCTGGGAGACGATCGAGAAGAACCTCCGCGACCTGCTGCGGGAGACCGACAAGATCCTGCCGGAAGGCTCCAGCGAGACCGTGGTCGAGCGCGCCGACGTGCAGGCTGCAACCGGCACCGGTACGCCGCCTCCGGCGGGCGGCGCAAGCGCGCGGACCACCCCGCAATCGCTTGCCGGCAGCCCGAATCCTGCCATCCTGGAGAACAACGCCACCATGCTGGTGCGCCGCACCACCTTCCGCGAGGCTGCCTCGGTGATCGCCAACCCGGAAACCGGCGTGGTGACCGTGCGCGCCACGTCGCGGCAGCACGAGAAGGTGCAGGAGTTTCTCGACCAGGTGATGGCCTCTGCCAAGCGCCAGGTGATGATCGAGGCGACCATCGCGGAGGTGCTGCTGTCGGACGGTTACGAGCAGGGCATCGACTGGCAATTCCTGCGCGACCAGGGCAGCCAGGTCGCCATCGGACAGGGTACGCGGACCCAGCGCATCGACCCGCGGACGGGCGAGTTCCTGCCGGTCGTTTCCGACCTCTTCACCGCCGTGTCGGACACCATCTTCACCGCAGCCTTCCGCAACGGCGGCTTCACCGCGGTCGTCCGTCTTCTCGAAACCTTCGGCAACGTGAAAGTCATCTCCAGCCCGAAGCTGTCGGTCCTGAACAACCAGACCGCGCTGCTCAAGGTGGTCGACAACCGCGTTTTCTTCAACGTCGAGGCGACCCAGCCGGTCGTCACCACCGGCGGCGCCGTGGTACCGCAGACGGTGACCGCCACGGCGAACACCGTCGCCGTCGGGCTGGTCATGTCGGTGACCCCGCAGATCAGCGACGGCGACTCGATCACGCTGAACGTCCGGCCGACGATCACCCGCGTCGTCCGCGAAGTGCCCGACCCGACGCCGGCGCTTGCCCTCGCGGGCGTACAGAACCTGGTGCCCGAGATCCAGACCCGCGAGATGGAGTCGGTGATGCGCGTCGGCAACGGGGACATCGCGGTACTCGGCGGGCTGATGGAAGACGGCATCAACTACCGCACCGACGCGGTTCCCGTGCTCGGCCGTCTGCCCTTCGTGGGTAACTTCTTCACCTACCGCAACGACACCAACCGCAAGAGCGAACTGGTGATCTTCCTGCGGCCGGTAGTAGTAAGGCAGGCGAGCATCGAGGGCGACTACCGGTCCCTGCGCGACAAGCTTCCCGACGCGGGTTACTTCCGGCAGGAAGTCGGTACACCGCGACCGGTCTTCGATCTCGGAGGGAGCCCTGCCCCATGAGCCTGCTCATGGAGGCGCTCAAGCGCGCCGAGCAGGCCAAGCGTCAGGCGGAGCGCTCGGCGAAACCCGAAGGCGACGAGCCCGGCTCGGCGCCGGCGGCCGGGCGCGCCGGCACCCATCTGGAGCTGCTGGACGAGGATCTCGCGGGCATCGCCGTCGCCCGCCCGGCGCCGGCGCGGCCGGAACCCAGGCCGACAGCGGTTTCCGCGCCGGACGGGAGCGCGCGCCAGCGGCAGGTCGCGCAGAACGTCTTTGCCGCGAAACAGCCCGCCGCCGCGCGCTCGGCCTTCCCGATGCTGGTGGGTATCGGTTCCGCCGTGGCGCTCGCCGGCATCGCCGGGTACTTCTGGTGGCAACTGCAGCCGAGGAACCCTGGACTGGTGCTGGCGCCGGGAGCGGTGCCGGTGGCTACCCCTCAGACCGGCGCGGCGGCACCTGCCGCGCTCCCGGCCGCGGCAACGCCGGATCGGGCTCCGGCCCCGGCGGCGTCACCCGCCGTCGCCGGCCCGGATGCGCCGGTTGCGGCATCGGACAAGGCCGGTAAAGAGAAGGCGCCGTCCCGCCCGGCCGCCATCGCGCCGCGCAAGCCGACCGCAGAAAACCGGGGCGCCGACAGGCCGCAGCAGCCGGCGGCCGACGCGCAGATGCCGATCCGCGTATCGCGCGGGGTGAAACAGGTGAACCCGGATCTGGCGGCAGGCTACCGTCAGTTCCAGGCCGGCGACCTGAGCGGAGCGCGGCGATCCTACGAACAGGCGCTGCGCAGCGATCCGCGCAGCGTGGACGCGTTGAACGGCCTCGCGGCCGTCGCAGCGCGCGAAGGCCGCGGCGCGGAGGCGCAGCAGTACTATCTGCGCGCCCTGGAGGCGGACCCGCAGGACGCCACGGCGCAGTCCGCCCTGGCGCTCATGGGCGAGTCGGGCGACCCGGTGCAGACCGAGAGCCGGCTCAAGCTGCTGCTCGCCAGGCAACCGGACGCCCACGCCGCCCGCTTCGCGCTGGGCAACCTGTACGCGTCGCAGCGCCAGTGGCGCGAGGCGCAGCAGGCCTACTTCGACGCGCACGCGGCCGACCCGGAGAATCCGGACTACCTGTTCAATCTGGCGGTCAGCCTGGACCAGTTGAGCCAGCCGCGCCTGGCGCTGGAGTTCTACCGCAAGGCCCTGGTAGCGGCATCGGGACGCCCGGCCGCGTTTCCCCGGGACCAAGCCGAGTCCCGGGTCCGCGAACTCGGGGTGCAGTAGAACCCCTGCGCCGCCGTGCTGCCCAAGCAGCCATGAATTCCCCCTCGCCCCCCCAAAGGCGCCCGCTCGGACAGATCCTGGTCTCCCAGGGCGTCATCTCCGAGGACCAGCTGCGCATCGCGCTCCTCGAGCAGAGCAAGTCGAAGCAGCCGGTGGGCAGGCTGCTGGTCAGCCTCGGATTCGTTTCGGAGGCGACCCTGCGCGACGCGCTCGGCGAGAGCCTGGGCAAGCGCAGCGTCGATCTGGGCCATGCGATCGTGGACGCCGCCGCGCTCGGCATGGTGCCGCGGGAGCTGGCCAAGCGCCATCGCCTGCTGCCGCTGGACTACGACCGAGAGCTGCGCCGCCTGACCCTGGCCACGGCCGACGTGAACGACATCGTCGCCCTGGACAAGGTGCGCGCGCTGATGCCCGAGGGCACGGAGCTGGACACGGTGATCGCCGGGGAGTCCGAGATCGCCCGCGCCGTGGACCAGTACTACGGCCACGAGCTGTCGATCGACGGCATCCTGCACGAGATCGAGACCGGCGAGATCGACTACCGCAGCCTGGCGATCTCCACCGACGAGTACAGCCAGCCGGTGGTGCGCCTGATCAACGCGTTGCTCACCGACGCGGTCAAGCGCGAGGCCTCGGACATCCACTTCGAGCCCGAGCAGACCTTCCTGCGCATCCGCTACCGGATCGACGGCATCCTGCGACAGATCCGCGCGATCCACAAATCCTACTGGCCGGCCATGGCGGTGCGCGTCAAGGTGATGAGCAACATGAACATCGCCGAGACGCGCGCACCGCAGGACGGCCGGATCTCGTTGAACATCAGCGGCCGCCAAGTCGATTTCCGGGTCTCGGCCCAGCCGACGATCCACGGCGAGAACGTCGTCCTGCGCATCCTGGACCGCCAGAAGGGGCTGGTGCCGCTGGAACGGCTGGGACTGGCGCAGGACCAGCTCGCCCTGCTCAAGCTGATGATCGCCCGCCCGGAAGGCATCATCCTGGTCACAGGACCGACCGGCAGCGGCAAGACCACCACGCTCTACTCGGTGCTGAACCACATCAACTCCGAGGCGATCAACATCATGACCCTGGAGGATCCGGTCGAGTATCCGCTGGCCATGATCCGCCAGACCTCGGTGGCCGAAGCGGCCAAGCTGGACTTCGCCAACGGGGTGCGCTCGATGATGCGCCAGGACCCGGACGTGATCCTGGTCGGCGAGATCCGCGACCGCGACACCGCGGACATGGCGTTCCGCGCGGCCATGACCGGCCACCAGGTCTACACCACCCTGCACACCAACTCGGCGCTGGGCGCCATCCCGCGCCTGCTCGACGTCGGCATCCTGCCGGACATCATGGCCGGGAACATGATCGGCATGATCGCCCAGCGGCTGGTGCGCCGGCTCTGCCCGCATTGCAAGGGCCCGCGCGAGGCCGAGGAGCACGAGTTGCGCCTGCTCGGGCTGCCGGAGGACAGCGTGGTCGAGATCTTCCGGCCGGTCGGCTGCGAGCGCTGCGACGGCCAGGGTTATCGGGGCAGGCAGGCGATCATGGAGCTGGTGCGCATGGACGCCGACCTGGACGAGCTGGTGGCGCGCCGCGCCACCCTGCGCGAGCTGCGCGCCGCCGCGCTGGCCAAGGGCATGCGTACCCTGGCCGAAGACGGCCTGCGCTGCGTCCGCGAGGGCTCCACGTCGCTGGAGGAAGTGGCGCGGGTGGTGGATCTGACCGAGCGCATGATTTAGCGCGGAAGCCAGCGTGCCGATGTTCTCCTACAAGGCCATGTCCGCGCAGGGCCGCGTCATCTCAGGCCAGATGGACGCCGTCAACCTGGTGGACCTGGAGATGCGCCTGAAGCGCATGGATCTGGATTTCATCAACGGCGAGGTGATCAAGCAGCGGCCCTACCTGCCGGGCGCATCGGTCTCCCGCCGGGAACTGGTCAATTTCTGCTTCCACCTCGAACAGCTTACGCGGGCGGGCGTACCCATCCTGGAAGGGCTGACCGACCTGCGCGACAGCCTGACCCATCCGCGCTTCCGCGAGGTGGTGGCCAGCATGATCGAGAGCATCGAGGGCGGCCGGACCCTGTCGCAGGCGATGGCCGAGCACCCGCGCATCTTCAACGACGTGTTCTGCAGCCTGGTGCGGGCGGGCGAGAGCACCGGGCAGTTGCCGGAGGTGCTCAAGGGCCTGGCCGACTCGCTCAAGTGGGAGGACGAACTGGCCGCGCATACCAAGAAGCTCGTGACCTACCCCGCGCTGGTCGGAACCGTCGTCCTGGCGGTCACAATCTTCCTGATGGTGTACCTGGTCCCGCAGATGGCTGCGTTCATACGCAACATGGGACAGGAGCTTCCCACCCAGACCCGCATCCTGATCGGGCTGTCGGCGGCGATCAAGGCTTACTGGTACCTGTTTCTCGGCCTGCCGCTGCTCGGGGCGATCGCCCTGCGCGTGGCCATCGAAGTCAATCCGCTCGCCCGCTTCCGCTGGGACGCGTTCAAGCTGCGGCTGCCCGCCATCGGCCCGATCTACCGCAAGATCGTGCTGTCGCGATTCGCCTCGGTCTTCGCCATGATGTACGCATCCGGCATCGCGGTGATCGACGCGGTCCGCGCTACCGAGGACGTGGTCGGCAACACCGTGATCCAGGACGGCCTGCGCCGCGCTGGCCAACTCATCGCCGAAGGCCAGAACGTGACCACGGCCTTCCAGACGGTGGGGCTGTTCCCGCCGCTCGTGCTGCGCATGCTGCGCGTGGGCGAGAACACCGGCGGGCTGGACACGGCGCTGCTCAACGTCAGCTATTTCTACAGCCGCGACGTGCGCGAATCGGTGGAGCGCCTGCAGACCGTGATCGAGCCCGCCCTGACGGTCACGCTGGGACTCATCCTGCTGTGGGTCATGATGTCGGTGCTCGGCCCGATCTACGACGTGATCACCCGGCTCAAGATCTGAACGCGATCGACTGCCCAGGCCCATGACCCAACGCCGACTGCTCCACCTCGACCCCGGCCGGCTGACCGTCTATCGCTGGCGCGACGGCCAACTGGACGACGAGGGCAGTTTCTCGGCCGACGAGGCCGGCGTGGCCGCCTTCGCCGCCTTCGCGCAGGCGCACGCGGGCAGCCTGTTCACCCTGATGGCGGACGTCCCCGAAGAGGGTTTCCAGGCGGATTCGATCCCCTACGTCCAGGGTTCCGACCGCCGCGCGCTGATCGAGCGCAAGCTCGCCCAGTTCTTCTACGGCTCGCCCTATGCCGCAGCCCTGTCGCTGGGCCGCGAGCGGACCGGGCGGCGCGACGAGCGCATGCTCTTTCTCGCCCTGACGCGCCCGCATGCCATCGAATCCTGGACGGCCGGCCTGCTGGCGGCCGAAGCGCCCCTGGCCGGCGTATTCACAACTTCGCTCGCCGCCTGGAGCCTGGCGCGCGCGCTCCGGCTCAGGGCCGACGGACTGTTGCTCGTCACCCTCGGCAGCGCCGGAATACGCCAGACCTATCTCGAAGGCGGGATCCTGCGCTTCGCGCGGCTGACGCCGGTCGCCCACCCGGAGCCGGCCGAACTGGCGCGCCTGACCGTGGCGGAATCCGGGCGCATCGTCCAGTACCTGACGGCGCAGCGCGTCATCGTCCGCGAGTCCCCTCTGCCGGTCGTGGTGCTCGCACACCCCGACCACCATGCCGCGTTCGCGGCGGCGGCCGGCAGCGCCGGCGACGACCTGTCGTTCGAACTGCAGGACCTGACCCAGGCCGCCCGCCGCTGCGGCCTGAAGAGTCCGCTTGCGAATTCCTCGTCCGACCTGCTGCTGCTGCATCTGCTGGCCCGGCGGCCACCTCCGGTCCAACTGGCCCGCGCGGCGGACCGGCGCTTCTTCCGCCTGTGGCAGATGCGCGCGGGGATCAGCGGCGCCGGACTGGCGATCCTGTTCGCCTGCCTGATCTTCGCCGGGCGCCAGTGGTACGAGGCGCGCGAACTGGCCGAACAGACCGCCGAACTGGTCGCCCAGACCGAGGCGGACAGCCAGCGCTACGCCGGCATCCTGCGCGGCCTGCCGCAGATGCCGACCACCCTGGACAATCTGCGCGCAGTCACCCAGCGCTACCGGACACTGGAGGCCCGCAGCACCGGCATCGAGGGGGCGCTTCACGCGGTCAGCGCCGCGGTCGAGCAGTCGCCGAAGATCGAGTTGGAGCGCATCGACTGGATGCTCACCACGAATCCCGAGGAAACCGGCGATTCGGCGGCGGCCCGCCGCGGCGAGGATAGGGGCAACGCGGCGACCGCGCCGGCGATGCATGCCGTGGCGATCGTCGCCGGCACGCTGCCCGCATCGATGGCCGGGGACCAGCGTGGCCTGCTCGGGGCGGTGAACGACTTCGTCGCCGCGCTGCGCCAGGACCCGCAGGCGCGCGTCGCCGTGCTGCAGATGCCCTTCGACGTCGAGTCGGGCAAGACGCTGCGCAGCGGCAGCGACAGCGCCCGTGCGGTCGAGGCGCCGCGCTTCACCGTCCGGGTGAGCTATCCTCTTCGCGAGGCGCCCGAATGATCGAACGCAAGGATTGGATCCGGCTGCGCTGGCCGATCGCCTTCGCACTGGCGATGGCCGGACTCGGCGCCGCCGCGGTCGTCGGCTCGAACCGCATGGTGCTCGCCGAGCAGGTCGCGGCCGCGCAGGCACAGGCGAAGCGCCAGGAGATCCGCACCAGGCTCTCCCGGGCGCGGGAAGAGGAGTCGGAGATCAAGAACCGGATCGGCCGCTTCGAGCAGCTCGTGTCCAGCGGGGTGATCGGCGAGGAGCGGCGGCTGGAATGGGTGGAGCGTATCAAGGCGATCAAGGCGCAGCGGCGCCTGCTCGACCTCGAATTCGAACTCTCGCCCCAGCGCACCCTGGAGGCGTCGGTCGCGCCGGGGTCGAGCACCGACTTCGAGTTCGCGGCCAGCGGCATGCGCCTGCAGATGCGCCTGCTTCACGAAGGCGACCTGCTGGCCCTGCTTAACGACCTGCAGCACGGCGTGAGCGCGTTCGTGCGTCCGAACCGATGCACGATCGAGCGCCTGCCGGCCGCGGCGGCGGCTGCGTCCAACGCACAGCTGAAGGCCGACTGCTCGCTGGACTGGATCACCGTTCGCCCGCGCAGAACCGGGAGCTAGGGATGAGATTCGTTTGTCTGGGAGTGTCGGCGGCGGTGCTGCTCGCCTGCGGCGGCGCGCTCGCCGAGGAAAGCAGCATCGGCAAGCTGTTCTTCACGCCGGACCGTCGTGCCGCCCTGGACGGCCAGAGGCAGCTCGACGTCCAGCAGGCGCGCGTCCTCGAAGGCGAAAAGCTGAGCGTCGACGGCGTGGTCAAGCGCTCCTCCGGCAAGAGCACGGTGTGGATCAATGGCGTGGCCCACCACGACCGGACCGTCGCCTCGGAAGTCCAGCCGCGCATCAGCGATCGCAACCCCGGCCGCGTCGTGCTTCAGGCCGGCGACGGACCGCCGGCAAACCTGCGGGTCGGGCAATCGATCAACCGGACGACGCGCGAGCAGACAGACGGACTGAACGGGGGCACTGTATCCGTGCGTCCCGCAGTGCCGTGAGCGCATCGGCGCGCAAGCAGCGCGGCGCCGCGCTTTTGGCGCTGGCTGCGATCCTCGCCGCCGGCACCCTCGCCGTGCTCGTCCCTCACATGCTCGAATCTCCGAGTGCCTCGACCCGGACACGGGCGACCTCCGCGGCACTGGCTCATGCCCGCGACGCGCTGATCGGCTGGAGCGCCGCGCGCGACGACGAACCGGGCCACAACTACCGTCCCGGAGAGTTGCCCTGCCCGGACCGCAGCGCCCCCGGGGAAGCGGGCTACGGCTACGCGGAGGGGAGTTGCTCTCCCGGAGAAATCGGACGGTTGCCCTGGAAGACGCTAGGCCTGCCGGAACTGCTCGACGGCGACGGCGAGCCGCTCTGGTACGCGATTGACGGCGCTTTCAGGTGGCGGTGGGGACCGCTGGTCCAGACTAACCCGACTCAAGCACCAATCAACAGCGACACCCGCGCGACGCTGCAGGTCTACGCTGCGGACGCGGTGGCGACGCACACCCCGGCCGGCGGGGAGGCGGCGGCTGTGCTGTTCGCCGCCGGTGGCCCTCTTGCCGGGCAGGCCCGCGGAAACGCGGCCGAGCGTACCGACGCGCGGAACTACCTGGACCGGATCGGCCCGCCGGCGGTCGCCGGCGCACTCGACAACAGCCACGAGGGCGGACCGTTTTTCGCTGGTCCTGTGCGGGACGCGGCAGGAAACCTGGTGGCAAACGACCGGGCCGTAATCGTCACGGCGCGCGACCTGATGAACGCGGTGGCACCCCGCGTCGAGGGCGTCGTCGTGCGCGTTCTCAAAGCATACGGGGTCTTTTCGGGACGCTTTCCAAACCCGGCCAGGTTCGACGCCGCTACCTGCACCGATGTTGCCGTCGACCCATCGAGCTCCATGCCGATCACCGTGTGCGGGCGTGACCCTGCGGTATGCAGGGGACGGCTGCCCGAAGACCTCTGGACGCCGTACATGCCGCCGCGCTGGTTCAGGTACAACCTGTGGTCCCAGACCATGTATTACGCGGTGGGAGAGGTCGCGGTCGAGCATCCCGCCGGTTGCATCGCCAAGCTTCAGGTCGCCGGCGCGCCGCCGGCCGATGCCCTGATCCTGCTGCCCGGCAGTCCGCTGGGCGCGGTCATGCGCAATTCCCCTTCCCAGAGCACCGACCTGACCCAGTACCTCGAGGACGCGCAGAATCAGGACGGCTGGAGTGGATTCCCTGCGCCGGACACCTACGTCCCGCCAGGCGCCGGCAGCAACGACCGCCTGAGGACGCTGTGATGCGGCACCCTGGCGACACGCGGTCCAGGCAGCGGGGTTTCACGCTGGTCGAACTGGCGATCGTGCTGCTGATCGTCGCGGTACTGATCGGCGGGCTGATGGTGCCGCTCAGCGCGCAGATGGACATCCGCAATCGCGCCGAGACCGACCGCACCCTGGCCGACGCCCGCGAAGCGCTGCTCGGCTACGCCGCCGCGAACGGCCGCCTGCCCTGCCCGGCGAGCACGGCGAGCAACGGGCGCGCCAGCCCGGAGTCGTGCGGGGCGGGCGGGCAGTGCGTCTGCACCAACCCGCACGACGGGCTGCTGCCCGCAGTGACGTTGGGCCTGCAGCCCACCGACAGCCAGGGCTATGCGATCGATGCCTGGAACAACCGCATCCGCTATGCGGTGACCGGCGCCAACGCCTGGGCCTTCACCAGCAGCGGCACTGCCGGCCTGCGCAATGCCGTCCAGGCCGCCGGATTTGCCAGCCTCGCGCCCGACCTGCTGGTGTGCGCCAGCAGCACGGGCATCACCGCGACGGCTTGTGGCGGCGCCGGCAACGAGTTGAGTACCACCGCGGCCGCCGTGCTGGTCTCCACCGGGCGCAACGGTCCGGCGAGCAACGGTGCGGACGAGGCCGCCAACCTCGACGGGAACCGCGTCTTCGTGTCGCACGTCGCGACCGCGGCCGGTGGCGCGAACGGCGAGTTCGACGACATCGTCACCTGGCTCTCGCCGAACATCCTCTACAACCGCCTGATCACGGCCGGGCAGTTACCGTGAGCCGGAACCCGGGACGCGCCGTCGGCGCGCATACCCCGGATTCCACGGCCGCCGCGGGCATCGCGCTTGACCCCTTCCGCTCGGTCCTGAGAAACTCGGCGCGATGAAGAGGGGCTCTTCCACCCCCTGACGTGGCTTATCCGTGACCACCGGCAAACCTCACAGCTTTCTCGATCGCCTGCGCAATGCCGGCATCGACCCCGGCGACAGCGACGAGCAGCGGCTGAACAAGTCGCTGCTGATGTTCGCCACCGGTCTGGTGAGCGTGGCCTCGATGCTCTGGCTGGTGATCTACTGGAGCCTGGGTCCGAAGCTTTCGGCCACGCTGCCCTTCGCCTTCCAGATCCTGCTCGCCGGCAACCTGGCCTACTACATCAAGAGCGGGAATTTCAATTTCTTCCGCCTCGCCCAACTCGGCCTGTTCCTGTTCTTCCCCTTCGTCGTCCAGTGGAGCATCGGCAACTTCATCACCGCCAGCGGCACGATCCTGTGGGGCCTGCTGGCGCCGGTGGGCGCGATCCTGGTCATCGGCGTGCGCGAGTCGCTCGCCTGGTTCGTCGCCTATGTCGTCCTG
>DATMWM010000328.1:0-10786 GCA_035562535.1 Rhodocyclaceae bacterium
CGGCGACCCGGCGGCTGCTGCGGTCGACGCGGCCCCGCCAGCTGCTCCTGCTGCGGGTCTTCGCTGGCGACCGCCGCGGCGAGCGCCTGCTCGACGCACTGGCGCACGGCTGGCGCTATCTCGGCCCGGTTCACCTGATCGGCGGGCCGGACCTGGCCAGGTCCTATGTCGATCCGCCCGAGATCATCCGCTTCCTGTCCGGACAAACGGCCGAACTGTTCGTCAAGCCGGGCGCCGACCTGGCGCGGCGGCTGCGCGAACTGGACCTGGCGGCCGATCCGGACGGCCGCTTCCGGGTCAACGAGTTCTACTGCCACGACGACGTCTGGCAGGCCGCGGTGAGCGCGCTGGCGCTGCGCAGCGACGCGATCCTGATGGACCTGCGCGGCTTCCGCGCCGAGCGCCGCGGCACCGCCTTCGAGCTCGGGCTGCTGGCGCGGCTTGGCGCGCTGCCGCGCTGCGTGTTCCTGGCCGATGAGAGCACCGACCTGGCCGCGGCCGGGCGGATCTTCGCCGAATCCGGAGTGAGGCTCGCGGATGCAGCGGACGACGCCCCACCTCGTCCGGACGTGGCGAGGATCCTGCGGCTCCCGGCGGGAGACCCGGATCCGGCGCCGATCCTGCGGCAACTGCTGGCCGAACCCGCGGCAGGCGGCCCGGCGATCGCGAAATGAGCAAGCTGGTCGAAGTCGCCGCGGCAGTGATCCTGCGCCCGGACGGAGGCTTTCTGCTCGGCCAGCGCGCGCCCGGCACCTTCTACCCCGGCTACTGGGAATTCCCCGGCGGCAAGCTCGAACCCGGCGAGACGCCGCACGCCGCCCTGGTGCGCGAACTGCGCGAGGAACTCGGCATCGAGGTCGCCGAGGCATACCCCTGGATCGTGCGCGAGCACCGATACGAGCACGCCCACGTGCGGCTGCACTTCTTCCGGGTGGTCGCCTGGCGGGGCGAGATCCGCGACCACATCCACAGCGCGCTGGCCTGGCAGCGCACGGATTCGTCCCCGGTCGAGCCGATGCTGCCGGCGAACGCGCCGGTGCTGCGCGCCCTGGCGCTGCCCGCGCTCTACGCGATCAGCCACGCGCAGGCGATCGGCGTCCGGACCCAGCTCGATGCACTGGCACTGGCGCTCGATCGCGGCCTGCGGCTGGTGCTGCTGCGCGAGCCGGACATGCAAGCCGCGGCGCGCGCGGAATTCGTGCGGCAGGCGGTCGCCTTGGCGCATGCCCGCGGCGCGCGCGCGCTGGTAAGCCGCGACACGGAACTTGCCCGCGCGGCCGGCGCCGACGGCGTGCAGCTTTCCGGCCGCCAGCTCATGGCCACCGATGAGCGCCCCAACCTGCCGCTGGTGGCCGCCTCCTGCCACGATGAAGCCGAACTGGACCGCGCCGCCCGGCTCGATCTGGATTTCGCGGTGCTCGGTCCGGTGCGCCCCACGGCCAGCCACCCGGGGCAGGCCGGCATCGGCTGGGAGCGCTTCGCCGCCCTGGCGCGCGGTCTGCCGCTGCCGGTCTATGCGATCGGCGGCCTCGGCCCGGCCGACCTGGACCTGGCCAGACGGCACGGCGCGCAGGGCATCGCCTCGATACGGTCGGCCTGGGCCTAGACGACCGATCCGCCCTGTCGGGCCCCGAGCCGGAGGACCGGCGGATGCGCGCCGAGCTTCTCGGCCTTCCGGGCGAGATCCCGATCGAAGGAGGCCAGCGACTGGGCACGCGAAGCAAGTGCCAGGTGGAAGGCATCGGCGAAATCCATCCCGCGTTCGAACCATTCGAGAGCGCGGAGCAGCGCGATCGTATCGCTGGTGTGCAGGTTCGGCAGCCCAAGCAGGTGCCGTATGGCCCTGACCACTTCGGCTTCGGTGCACCCGTAGGATTCCAGCACCCAGGCCAGTTCCAGCCACACCGTGACCGGCACCGCCAGGACTTCACCGCTGTCGAGCAGCCGCTCTGCCTCGGCGGCCTGCGCCCCGTCGTCGTTCAGGAGATAGCGGACGAGAACATTGGTATCCAGCGCGATCATCCGCGCGCCTTTGTCGCTTCGTCGCGCTCCTTGAGTCGGGTCGAGATCCGGCGCTTGAGTTCCTCGTCGGGGAGCGCCGTCCGCCCGGCCGCCGCCAGCATGCCGCGGCCAGCGGCCACGGTGGTCCGTGCTACGGGCCGGACGACCATCCTGAGATGAATCTCCTCGCCTGACAGGTAGATCTCCAGTTCCGCGCCCGGGACGATGCGCTGCGCATCCCGGATGCCCTTGGGGATCACGATCTGTCCCTTGCTGGATACCTTGACCGTTTCCATGTCCGCACGTCCGGTAAAACCCGGGTAAGACGTGATTCTAGTGGGCGGCACGGGAGCCGTCCATCGCGGTGGACGGCGCGCAGCGCACCCTCGGTCCCGACCTCCGGGCTGCCGCCTCGCGCGTTCGGTCCGTCGTCGCCCGAATCGATGGCGGCACGCCTCGCCCGGCACCTACTCCTCCACGGAATCCACCTGCCCGTCGGGTTCGGTCCGGCCCTCGCGGCTGGGCACCCGGTAGGTCTCGGCCGCCCAGGCGCCCAGGTCGATGCGGCGGCAGCGCTCCGAGCAGAACGGGCGGAAGGCACTCTCCGGCACCCAGGGCACCGGCTTGCCGCAGGCGGGGCAATTGACGAGGCGCGGCGGTTTGGCGGCGGTCACGGGGTTCGGTGCGCAGGGGCGCGGGCAGGTCGGCGACGGCACATCAGTCGCCGTTGGGCTTCCTGGTCTTGGGCGGATGAAGATTCACGACGCTGCTCTTCTGCGGCTCGTCGGAATAGTAGGGCCGCTCGTTCATGCTGATGCCTGCCTGCTGCGCCAGTTCGGCCTCGCGCTCGGCAATCAGCCCGAACAGGTCGCGGATGTCCTCCCGCGTGCTCTCCTTCAGCGGATGGAGCATGCCCGGCATGGGCGTGGTGTCCCGGACGATGCTCGCCAGTACCTTGCGCAGGATGCGCAGGATCATGCGTTCCTTTGAAAGCTGCTCGTCGTCGCCCTGCCCGTCTGTGGTTCGCTCTTCGCTCATAGCATGACCTTGCCTTCAACGTTTCGTGTCGGATGGATGCGCCCGGCCGGCGGGCCCGCGCTCCGCGGTTGCGGAACTCTACGGGAAAACGCCGGCGCAGGCGATCCCGCCACCTCTGTGCCGATGCGGAGAAGTTGCTATATTGGCGCCGTTGCGCAACAAACCGCCGGTCCTCTGCCATGACCACGTCCGCGACCAATGCCGAGGAGTTGAAGCGGCTCCAGGCTCCGCTCAAGGCCCGCTACAGGGAAGATCCGGAGGCGGCGCGACAGCTTTTCCGCGCGGTCGGCGTCCTGCTGGCCGGCCGCCCTGCCTGCCGCATCGAAAACCGCTACGCGCAGTTCGACGCCGGCTTGCATCCGGCCGCCGGCGGCGACGGCAGCGAGGCCTGCTCGGGCGACATGCTGCTCGAATCGCTGGTCGCCTGCGCCGGCGTCACCTTCAACGTGGTCGCCACCGCCATGGGTATCCCGTTCCGCTCGGCCAGGGTGATCGTCGAGGGCGAGGGCGATTTCCGCGGAACGCTCGGCGTTTCCAGGGATGCCCCGGTAGGCATCACCGACATCCACCTGCGCTTCGAGATCGACTCCCCGGCCACGGACGAACAACTGGCCACGCTGTTGCGGCAGACCGAGCGCTATTGCGTGATCTTCCAGACGCTGCGCACGCCGCCGCGCCTGGAGACCATCCTCCAGCGGGTCGGCGGCTGAACGCATGCTCGGCCCGTTCGCGTGCGGCGGCCGAAACCGCGAACCGCAAGATCATTTCCCTGACGAAAGGAGTTGCACCATGAGGCTGTCCCGACTCATCACCACCGGCATCGTCATGCTCTGCCTGGCAACGGGCGGCGCGCTCGCCGAGACCGACAAGGCGGCAAAGCAGGCCGAGATCCACAAGGCCACGCAGGCGGCGCTGGAGAAGTTCTACAAGGCCAAGCCGGCGCTGAAGGGCGAGGTCGCCAAGGCGCCCGGTTATGCCGTCTTCACCACCTACGGACTGAGCTTCGTGATCGGCGGCGCCGGCGGCAAGGGCGTGGTACGCGACGCCAGGACCAAGAAGGACACGTTCATGGAAATGGCGCAGGCCAGCGCCGGCCTGCAGGCCGGCATCGCGGAGAACGAGACGCTGATCGTGTTCAAGAACACCAAGGCCCTGGAGCAGTTCGTCGAAAAGGGCTGGGAATACACCGGCGGCGGCGCAGCCTCGGCCGGGGTGGCCGGCAAGTCGGCCGGCGCAGGCAGCGCCGAAAGCGCGCCCGGCGGCAGTTCCTACTACACGCTGACCCGGAACGGCCTGCAGATCGGCGGCGCGCTGGCCGGCACCAAGTTCTGGAAGGACAAGGAGCTGAACTGACCAGGAAGCGGGCGCGGCCGCCAACGTGCGGGCCGGCAGCGGGGATGGAGGCGTCGGTTCGGTCGGGTGCTGCCCGGTCCAATCCCGGCGGCATCTCCGCTGCCGTCACGAGAAATCACATCGAACAGATCGGACGAACCCATGAAGATCTTGTCAGCCCCACCGCTGGCCGGCGCGCTGGCCGGCATCATCCTGTGCTGCCTGGCCCCGGGCGCCGGTGCCCAACCAGCGGCGCCTGTTGCCGAACCGGTGCTCTCGCCCGGAGCGGTCGCTCCCGACCCCGCACTGTCCCCGGACGCAGTCCGGCCGGATCGGGCGCTGTCTCCCGAGCAAACCGATCCGGGCCCCGTCCTCTCGCCCGACGCGGTCAGGCCGGACCCCGCGCTCGCACCTGACCAGACCGATCCCGCGCCTGTGCTCTCGCCCGGCGCGGTTCAGCCCGATCCCGCATTCTCGCCCGAACAGATCAGCCGCTGAGCCCATAGCCGGTGAAGTTCATCGCCTCGGCGGGGACACCGGATTGGTGCAGACCACCCGCAGTCAGTCCGGGTAGGCGTGGCGGGCGCAGTCGGACCAGGCCCCGCCGCTGTTGCCGGCGAGGCCCTTGCGGTCGCACTTCCTCGGTCCGTATGCTTTAGTGCAGGTACCGAAGCCGCTCGCGCAGTTGAACGAGCACTTTCGGTTACTTCGGCGCAGGCCACGGCGCAGCGCTGCCTTTCACGGCCGTTTGGTACTCTGTATAGATACGGACCCCATGCAGGAATTCCGATTGGCCAGGACGCCGGGTAAGGGAGCGGGCGCCGGCGTCCGGGCGCAAACCTGTCACCCGACAACCCTGTTAAGCAGCACAGCCGGCCACGGTGGTGCTCGGGAGGTCACTATGGAGCCAGTCGAGAGCAGATCAGACATACGTCGGATGACGATCCCAGCTGCGCCCTCCGAGATCTACGCGGCGATGAGCGCGCCGGAGCGCTTAGCCAGGTGGTGGGGCCCCGATGGGTGCACGAATACGATCCACAAGTTCGACTTCGCCCCCGGCGGGGATTGGCTCTACACGATGCACGGACCGGACGGGGCTGACTTCCCGAACGAAAGTCGCTTTGCCAGGCTGGTGCCCGGTCTCCTGTTCGAGATCGAACACCTGAACGGGCATCACTTCGTCCTGTCCATCGAACTCAAGGCGGTTGCCGGCGGGACGGAGGTGAACTGGCGGCAGACCTTCGATACGACCGAACACTACGAGCGGTTGGCGCAGTTCGTAGCCAAAGCCAATCAGCAGAATCTCCACCGGCTTGCAGCCGAGGTGTGTAGTGGCGCAGGTGCTGCCTAGCCCCTCGATCGAGGGCGGACTGTCCACCGCAGGACCGTTCACAAGCTTCGCTCCGCGCCCCTTGTGTGCCCGGCCCCTCAAGTTGAACGTTAACCACAGAGAACGCCATGGCCCCAACAGTAATTCGCGATGGCCCCTTCCGCCTCTTTTTCTTTTCACGCGAAGAGCCGAGGATGCATGTGCATGTCGCACACCCTGACGGGGAGGCCAAGTTCTGGCTGGAACCTGGCGTGACATTGGGTCGACATACCGGCCTGTCACAGAAAGATCTGGCGGCGGCCGAAGAGGTCGTCCACCATCATCTGCAGGAGATCATCGATGCCTGGAACAAACACTTTGGCCGTTGAGGTCACGCACATCTCGAGGCATGGCTTCTGGCTGTTGCTTGGCGATGACGAACTCTTGCTGCCGTTTTCCGATTTCCCGTGGTTTCGTCAGGCCACGGTCGATCAGCTTTGCGATGTCGAGTGGCCTACCCCGGATCATCTTTATTGGCGCCAACTGGACGTGGATCTGTCAGTCGAGTCCATTCGGCATCCGGAACGTTTCCCTCTCATTTCAAAGGCGTCGGCTATCACTGCGCTCCAGGAGGACGCGCCGCAAGCGGCGCGCCCCTGAGTGCCGCGCCTGAGCTTCGACGTTGAGCCCGTCAGCGCCGGACTGCACCGGAAAGGTTCAGAGGTTGCAGAAGGTGAGTTCGAAGGTGACGTCCGCCTCGACATGGCGCGGGCGCAGGTCGCCGTCGGGCGAGGTGAAGCGGATGTTCAACGCGTACTTGTTCGCGCTGATCTCCGGGATGTAGGGCTCGCCGGTCTTCAGCCGCAGCCGGGCGAGCTGGGCGATGCGCCCGGCGAGCATCTGCGAGAACGCGCCGCGCGCGGCCACCTGGCGCTCAGGCCGGCCGCTGGCGCGCAACAGGCGCAGCACGATGCCCAGGCCGTCGCGGATCGGCAGCATCGGCGCGATCCAGCCCTGCAGGTCGGAGCGGCGCTGCGCCGGATCGCGGTTGAGCCAGTAGTGGTAGGACGGCAGATCGAACTCGCAGACGCCGCCCGGGATGGCGGCGCGGCTCTTGATGCCCATCAGCCACTCGTTCTCGCGCAGGTAGTGGCCGATCTTGCCGGCCATGGCGAGCAGCGCGCTGGACGCCTGCTCGATCTCGTAGAGCGCGCCGGCCAGCGCTTCTTCTGAAATCTCCGGGTTGTTGCGGAATGACAGCAGGGTCTGACGCTGGCGTTCGAGTTCCTGAACGAGGTCGACCTTGAGGTCCGAGCGGCTCGCCACTTCCAGGACCTCGAACAGCGAGACCAGCGCGACGTGGTGCTCGTGGGGGCCGTCGGTGCGCAGGAAGTGCGCGTGCTTCTCGAACAGGTCCTCCAGGCGCAGCAGGGTGCGGAAACGCTCGCTGAGTGGATACTCGTAGGTGATCACGCGACGGACCGGCCGGTTTTTCGGCCAATTCTGACCGAATCCCCCCTTAATAACAACTCGCGCGCCGCCTCAGGCGCGCGTGGCATCGAGGTAGCGCCGATGTAGCGCTTCGACCTGGGCGCGCAGCGCCTCCAGGCCGCCGTCGTTGTCGATTACGTCGTCCGCCGCCGCCAGCCGCGCCTCGCGGCCGGCCTGAACGGCCATGATCGCGCGCACCTCCGCCTCGGTCAGACCGCTGCGCGCCATCGTTCGGGCGACCTGGGTCGCCTCCGCGCAGTCCACGACCAGGATACGGTCGACCCGTCCCCGGTAGCTCCCGGTTTCCACGAGCAGCGGCACGACCAGGATCACGTAGGCGCCCTGCGCGGAAACGCAGCGCAGGTCCGCTTCGACGCGAATCATCGGATGCAGGATGGCTTCGAGCCGCTGCTTCGCCGCGGGGTCGGAGAAGACCAGGCGGCGCATCGCGGCGCGGTCGAGCGCCCCCTCCGGCGTGATCACCGAGCCGCCGAAGGCTGCGCGGATCGGTTCGATGGCGGCACCGCCGCGGCCGGTGAGCTGGTGGGCAATCGCATCGGTATCGACGATGTCGGCGCCGAGTTCGGCGAACAGCACGGCGACCGCGCTCTTGCCGCTGCCGATGCCTCCGGTCAGGCCGACGACGAATCTCAAGGCGTCACCGCTCGGCCGGGCACTCGCCGGGTTTCAGGTCCGGCAACTCGGCGGCGATGTCTGCCGCGAGGGCGGTCAGGGCAGGCGCCGGCCCGCGCAGTTCCACCGCCAGCTTGGCGCCGGCGGCCTCCCGGGCGCTCACCCTCACCCCGTTGACGCCCTTCGCGCGCAGCCGCTCGCGCAGGCTCTCGGCCATGCGCTCCGACTTGAACAGGCCGAGCGAAACCGCGCCGCGGTTCGCGCCCTGCTCGCCGCCGATGACGAAGAAGTCGTTCACGCCGGCGCTCTTCAGTTCCGCGATCCGCGCGTCCAGATCCTGCCTGCTCGGCTGGGGCGGAATCGACACCCAGTAGGAGCTGGGTTCCTCCAGGCGCTTCTCGGCGAGCGCCACGCCGCCGTCGCGGGCGCGCTGCTTCGCGGCGATCTTGCCGGCCTGCTCCCGGCCGACCGGCTCGTAGCGCAGGCAATTCGCCCCGGCGTCGGCGGGTGGCGCCGTTCCGGGCGCGGCCGCGGGCTGGTCGGGCTGCACCTGCGTGCCCTGGGGCGCAGCCTGATCGCGCAGGATGCGGATCATTTCCGGCTGGATCTGGGCGGCCAGGCGCTCCGGCTCGCCGGAGCCCGACCGGCCGAAATAGCCCCGGCCCGCGGCGAACAGCAACAGGTTGGCCAGCACCAGCAGCAGAAACAGGGCGCGCAGGATCCGCATTCGTCTCGATCAACCCGGCCGCGGATCCCTTGCGCGAGGGAGGCTCAGGCGGCGACCTTCGGCAGGTGGTTCAGCGCCGCCCGGATCGCCTCCTCGGGGTAGGCGTAGTCCTCCAGCTCGCCGCTGAAGTACTTGTCGTACGAGGCCATGTCGAAGTGGCCGTGGCCGGACAGGTTGAAGAACAGCGTCTTCGGCTCGCCGGTCTGCTTGCAGCGCAGCGCCTCGTCGATGCAGGCGCGCACGGCGTGGTTGGACTCGGGCGCGGGGATGATGCCCTCGGCGCGGGCGAACATCACCCCGGCCTCGAAGGTGGCCAGTTGCGGCACGCCGACCGCCTCGATCAGCCCTTCCTTGAGCAGTTGCGAAACCAGCGGCGAGTCGCCGTGGTAGCGCAGCCCGCCGGCGTGGATGCCCGGCGGCACGAAGTCGTGGCCAAGCGTGTACATCAGCATCAGCGGGGTGTAGCCGGAGGCGTCGCCGAAGTCGTAGGCGTAGTGGCCTTTGGTGAGCGTCGGGCAGGACGTCGGTTCCGCCGCCACCAGCCGCACGTTCTTGCCGGACGCCTTGTCGGCGAGGAAGGGAAAAGCCACGCCGGCGAAGTTCGAGCCGCCGCCGCAGCAGGCGAACACCATGTCCGGGTACTCGCCGAGCTTGGCGAACTGCTTCTTCGCCTCCAGGCCGACGATGGTCTGGTGCAGGCAGACGTGGTTCAGCACCGAGCCGAGCGCGTAGTTGGTGTCCGCCCGCGAGGCCGCCTCCTCCACCGCCTCGGAGATGGCGATGCCCAGAGAACCCGGCGTGTTCGGATCGATGGCCAGCGCGTCGCGGCCGGCCTGGGTCATGGTGGTCGGGCTGGCGAAGACCTCGGCGCCCCAGGTGTGCATCATCGAGCGGCGGAAGGGCTTCTGGTTGTAGCTGACCTTGACCATGTAGACCCGCACTTCCAGGCCGAACATCTGGCCGGCGAAGGCCATGGACGAGCCCCACTGCCCGGCGCCGGTCTCGGTGGCGATGCGCTTCAAGCCGTGCAGCTTGTTGTAGTAGGCCTGCGGCACGGCGGTGTTCGGCTTGTGCGAGCCGGCCGGCGAGACGCCCTCGTACTTGTAGTAGATCTTCGCCGGCGTGCCGAGCGCCTGCTCCAGCCGCTCGGCGCGGCACAGCGGCGAGGGGCGCCACAGGCGATAGATGCTGCGCACCTCGTCCGGGATCGCAATCCAGCGCTCGGCGGACATCTCCTGCTCGAGCAGGCTGGGCGGGAAGATCGCCAGCATCTTCTCCGGCCCGACCGGCTTGCCGTCCGGTCCGAGCGGCGGCGCCGGCGGGTTCGGCATGTCGGCGACCACGTTGTACCAGTGGGTCGGGATCTCGGATTCGTCCAGCAGGACGCGAATCTGGCTCACGGCGTTCTCCCTAGGCTGATGCGAAAAGGCGATAAGTTACCGCAAAATCCACTCGCGGCGCAGGGCTGCCGCCGTTCGGGGCGCGGCCAGGCGCCTCAGCCGGCCTCGCGGCCGATGCGGGCGAGCCCGAGCAGCACCAGGTTCGGCTCGAAGCGCTTCGGAAGCGCCAGGCGTTCGTGGAGCGGCTCGCCCGCTCCGCCGCTGACGATGCAGCAGGCGCCGGGCTGCGCCTGGACGTGGCGGAACATGCGCTCGACCGCACCGATCTGCGCGTTCAGCACCCCGGAGGCGATCGCGTCCGCGGTGCAGCGCGGCAGATCCACCGGTTCCCCGGCTTCCGGTCCGAGCTGCGCCGTGTTCTGGGTCAGGGACCGGCGCATCAGCTCCGTGCCGGGCAGGATCAGCCCGCCCTGGAACACGCCTTCGCCGTCGAGCACGTCCACCGTGGTCGCGGTGCCGGCCATGACCACCAGGCAGGCCTTCGGGTGCAGGCCGCGCGCGCCGATCAGCGCCGCCCAGCGGTCCGCGCCGAGTTGGCCGGGATCGGCGTAGCGGCTCACCACGCCGCACTGCTCGCGCTGGCCGCGCACCCAGCGCACCAGCCGGCCGCGGCCCTCGATCGCCGCGCGGATCCGGACGACGGCGGCCTGGCCGGCCACGTTCGCCACGACGATGCGCTGCGGCATCGGCTGCGGCAGGAAATTCGCCAGCGTGCCGAGTTCCGCCAGGGCGAGCGCACCCGAGGCGGCGGTCGTTTCGCCGGCGAACACGGCCCACTTGAGCCGCGTGTTGCCGCAATCGATCGCCAGCAGATCGCTCATCGCAGCGACACCTCGCCGCTGACGATCCGCTGCA
>DATMWM010000329.1:0-3394 GCA_035562535.1 Rhodocyclaceae bacterium
GTGCTCGAAGAACAGCAGGTAGGCACCCAGGGTCAGCGGCAGGAGATGGAAATGGCTCATGCTGCGGAAGGGACCCGACACGCCTTCCAGCGCGATCAGCCCGACCACCACCGGGATCACGATCAGGAAGTAGGCGTGGCCCGCCACCCCGAGCCGGCCGCGCGAGACCGAGTACCAGGCGAAGGCCACCCCCGCGGCGGAGACGCCCTGCAAGGCCAGGGTCGCCCAGTCGCCGCGCGCCAGCGAAACGGCGCTCCAGGCGAGCACGTAGGCCAGCAGGAACAGCACGCCGGTGCGCAGCAGGCGCTCGGCGCGGCGGCGCCTGTACTGGCGAAACTCCACGTCGCTGTAGACGAACTCGCCGAAATTCACTGGTTCGGTCAAGGCGCGCCCCGGGTCGCGGCCGGCGGTCGCCGGGCCGTTTCGAGAAAACCGCGAGTCTAAGTGGAATCACCGTCCGCAGGGACAGCAGCGTTCCGGGGCGGGCCCGGATTTCGGGCGTTGCGGATGCTACGACCGGGTCGGCGCGTCCTCGGCTTCGGGCACGCGCACCACGATCTCCGGATCGAGATCCGCCGCTTCCAGGACCGCGCTCTCGTCGAACAGCCAGCGGGCCGGCTGGAACGGATCGGCGCGCTTCCAGGCCAGGGCGCCGGGCGGAACGCTGACGAAGATGCCGCGATCGTCCGGTCCGCCGGCGCGCAGCAGCGTCCCCGGATCCAGCGCCGCGAGCAGTGACCGCAACTCGGCTTCGTTGCGGGTGGCGCATTGCGCGTGTACCCACGGCGGATGAACGGCGTCCTTGTTGGCTGCGAGCGCCGCGACCTCGCCGGTCTTCGCGTTGCGGATCATGTACATATTGCCACCATCCTGCGGGGCGATAGCTTGCGCCCCTGATCTCAGGATAGAACGCCGACGGCGGATCTCAAGGCGGCGTGCACTGCCCGATCCGCGTTCCGCCAGAAAGCCGCTCGCCACCCGCGCAGCGGCGAGCAAGGGCATCGTCCCTGGTCTATAAAGTGGAAACTGGAACCGACGCGGGGCGAACCGCCGGCGACCGGCCGGCACGCCGCCGCGACCTCACACCGATCTGGAGAACCGTACGATGACCGCAGACTCGGACGCATCGGCGTGCAACACCCGCCGACTGGTGCTGCTGGTGGCCACGCGCAAGGGCGCCTGGCTGTTTCACGGCGATGCGCGGCGCGGCGCCTGGCGCGTAGACGGGCCGCATTTTCTCGGCCACATCATCAGCCACCTGGTGCTCGATCCCCGCGACGGCAAGACGCTGCTCGCGGCGGCGAAGACCGGCCATCTCGGCCCTACGATCTTCCGTTCCACCGACCTCGGCGCGAGCTGGCGCGAGGCCGCACGCCCGCCCGCTTTCCGCCAGGCGGCCGCGGGTACCGCCGGGCGCGCAGTCGATCACAGTTTCTGGCTCACGCCGGCCCATGCCGACGAACCGGAAACCTGGTACGCCGGCACCTCGCCCCAGGGACTGTTCCGTTCCGAGGACGGCGGGCTGACCTGGGCACCGTTCTCACCGATCAACGAGGATCCGCAATACCGCAAGTGGATGGGTACGGAGCAGGACGGCACGCCGGACGGGCCGAAACTGCACTCGATCATCGTCGACCCGCGCGACCGCAGACACCTCTATTTCGCGATGTCCGGCGGCGGCGTGCACGAATCCCGCGACGGCGGCGAGACCTTCGCGCCCCTGGTCGACGGCATGGAGACGGTCGAGGGCTTCGACGCCTCGGACCTCGCCTTCCACGACCCGCACTGCGTGCGCCTGTGCCCGAGCGATCCGGACCGGCTGTATCAGCAGAACCACTGCGGCATCTACCGCCTCGACCGGCCTTCCACCCGGTGGGTGCGCATCGGCAGGACCATGCCGCAGGAGATCGGCGACATCGGCTTTCCGCTGGTGGTGCACCCGCGCGACGCGAACACCGCATGGGTGTTCCCGATGGATGCGACCACCGTCTGGCCGCGCACCAGCCCCGGCGGCAGGCCGGCTGCCTATGCGACGCGCGACGCCGGCGCGACCTGGCAGCGCCAGGACGTCGGCATGCCTGCCGGCCAGGCCTGGTGGACCATCAAGCGCCAGGCCATGACCGCCGACCGGTTCGATCCGGTCGGCATCTATTTCGGGACCACCAGCGGCGAACTGTGGATGAGCGCGGACGAGGGCCGCCGGTGGGAGTGCATCGCGCGCCACCTGCCCGAGATCTACGCCGTCGAAGCCGCGGACCTCGCCTAGCAGCGGCCGCCATGAAGGTGCTGATCCCCGGCGGGCTTCACTCCTACACCGGCGCCGCTCGCGTGGAAGCCAGCGGTGCGACGCTCAGGGAGGTTCTCGGCGATCTGGACCGGCGCTATCCGGGAATCCGCTTCCGCATGGTCGACGAGCAGCAGCGCCTGCGTCCCCACGTCCGCCTCTTCTTCGCCGGCGAGCCGCTGCGCGACCTGGACCGCCCGCTGCGCCCGGACGGGGAACTGATCATCCTGCAGGCCCTGAGCGGCGGTTGAATCCCGCCGGTCTCCCGGGAGGGGGCGTCGCTCTCCGCCGCGCGGCCGGGGTCGGGGCTTTACCCGACGAAAATTGTCAACTATGCTGAACCGTTGTGGGGGGTGCCGTCCGAATCGGCGGCACAACCCACAGCGCGGGCGCGACGCGCGCTTGGCAGATCCCATGTACGCCAAATCGACAAACTTCACGCAAGGAGGCATCGACATGCACCGAACAATCACCGCCACCGCGACCACCTTCGCCGGACTGCTGCTGCTCGCGCCCGGCCCAGGCTACGCCGACGGCCGCAACTTCGAAGCGCGCCTCTCGGGATTCCAGGAGGTGCATGGCCCTAACCTCGGCATCGGGGCGATCTTCAGCAGCGGCGCCGGGCGCATCGATCTGAAGATCGACCGGAAGAAGCGCGAGATCCGGTACGACCTGAGCTACGACTTTCCCGACGCCGCGTCCGCAACCGTAGTGGGTACGCAGTTCGTCAACCAGGCGCACCTGCATTTCGGCCAGTCGCACACCACCGGCGGCATCACCGTGTGGCTGTGCCAGTCGGCGGACAATCCGGCGCCGGCAACCGTGGCCGCCGATACGCCGGCCTGCCCGAGCCCGTCGGGCAAGGTCAGCGGCACGATCCTGCCGCAGCATGTCCTCGGGCTGCCGGCCCAGGGACTGCCCGCCGGAGAGGACGGCTTCGATGCCCTGCTCGATGCGCTCCGGGACGAGGCAATCTACGCGAACGTGCATACCGACCGCTTCCCTCCGGGCGAGATCCGCGGCCAGTTGGATGACTGAGCGTGCCTTGCGGGGCTACTTCCCGGGCCCGCCCGGGGCGGGTCCATGACCACGCCGGGCACGAGGCGCATG
>DATMWM010000330.1:0-10135 GCA_035562535.1 Rhodocyclaceae bacterium
GGCCATGGGCGGGGAGATCGCTCTTGTGGAAGACGGCGACCGGATCGAGATCGACATCCCGAACCGCGGCATCCGGCTGGCGGTGAGCGACGAGGAACTGGCGCGCCGGCGCGCGGCGCGGGACGCGCGCGGCGAGCAGGCCTGGAAGCCGAAGGACCGGCAGCGGCCGGTGTCAGCGGCGCTGCGCGCCTATGCTGCCATGACCACCTCGGCGGACACCGGGGCGGTGCGCGACGTGTCCCAGGTCGAGCGGTAGAATCGGCGGACAGCACGCGGAGGTCGAGATGGGACTGGCGCAGCGGGACGACGAACATCACACCTACGGCGATTACCTGACCTGGCCGGAGGACGTGCGCTACGAGCTGATCGACGGCGTGGCGCTCCTGATGGCACCGGCTCCGCTGCTGGAGCATCAGGACGTTGCCGGAGAGGTCTTTTTTCAGGTGCGGCGCGCATTGGAGGGACAACCCTGTCGGGCTTTCATGGCACCGGTGGATGTGCGGCTGCCCAAGGCTGACGAAGCCGACGAGCGCATAGACACCGTGGTCCAGCCGGACGTCCTCGTGGTGTGCGACCCGGCGAAGCTGGACCGGCGCGGCGTGCGCGGCGCCCCGGACTGGGTGCTGGAAGTGCTCTCGCCGGCCACCGCCGGGCACGACCAGGTGGCGAAGCGGCGCATCTACGAGCGGGCCGGGGTTAGTGAATACTGGATGGTGCATCCGGTCGACCGCGTGCTCACCGTGTATCGCCTGGCGAACGGCGCCTACGGCCGGCCGGACACCCAGTTGCTGGAGGGGACCACGCCGGTGGGCGTGCTGCCCGGCGTCGTGGTTGCCTGGGACGAACTGGCGGCGCGGCTGCCGAAGCCGGAGTACTGAGCGATGCGCCTGCCGGACCTCATCCGTCCCCCGGGCCGGGCATGAGCACCGAGTTCGAGCGCCTCTACGCCGGCCGGCTCTACGGGCTGGTGTCCTGGAAGCAGCTGGAGGCGTTCTGGGATCGGCTCGATCCCGGGGCGGGCTGGTTTCTCTATGCGGTCGGCGAGGCCCCGCCCGCCGCGCCGTCCTCGGGCGAGGACGCGCGCAGGTTCATGACGCGGGTCCATGACCTGCTGCGCGAGGAGCACCGCGAGGACTACTGCGGCATCGTCTTCGCCGACGATCTGGAGCGACCGAGCATGGTCAAGATCTACGACCCGAACAACCTCGGCGTGTCCTGCGGCTTCAGCAAGAATCCGCCGCTGCCCGGCTGGATCATGAGCCGGGTGCCGCCGGTGGATCTGAAACCGCACGCGCCGACGCCGGGCAACCGCAGGCGCTGGTGGCAGGGCCTTTTCGGCAGCGACTGAACCGCCGCATTCCGGTAGCATCCGGCAGGGCGGCGCTTCCGGCCGTGGCCAACAACGAAAATCGATCGATGCTGAGCCAGTTCCTCTCGAAGCTGTTCGGGCGCTCCGCGCCGGCCCAGCCGGCCGCCGAGGCGCAGAAGCGCGATTTCGAGCAGCTCAACGCCCTGGCGCCGGTCGCCGATGCCGCCGTCGCATCCGACACGGCCGAGATGGCACGCTCCTTCCTATGCCGCGAAGCGGTGCTGAACGCGGAGCAGCGGGTGGCGGGCTACGAATTCCAGCTGCGCAAGGCCGCGCGCGACCGGGTGCGCGTCCAGAGCCGGCGCATCCACCACGTCTACAACGAGGTGGTGGTGCGCAACATCGTCCAGTTCTCCATCCGCAAGCTGCTCGGCCACCGCCTGGCCTTCGTCCCGGTGCTCGATTCGTTCCTGGCGAGCCCGGTGCTGCGGGAACTGCCGGCGCAGGGCGTGGTGCTCAGCGTCGAGCGAGTCGCCGGCGACGAACCGGACCTGGCCCAGGTCGCCGGACAGGCCAGGGAGCTGCGCGAGGCCGGGTTCGCCCTGGCGCTGGAAGAATGCTTCGACGGCGCGCATTTCGACGCGCTGGCGCCGCTGACCGACTACTTCGTGGTGGATACGGCGCGTCACAGCCCCGCCGAGATCAAGGCCCTGGTCGGGCGCCTCGCCGAGGCGAACGGGCGCGCCGCGATGGTGGCCAGGGATCTGGAAAGCTACGACGACTTCACGCTCTGCCAGAAGCTCGGCTTCCGGCTGTTCCAGGGCCCGTTCATCACCAGCCGCGAGGACTGGACCGCCAACCAGGTCGGGCCGCAGGGCCTGCGCGTGTGCGACCTGCTCAACCGCCTGCGCCGCGATGCGGAAACGGCGGAATTGGCGAAGATCCTGCGCCAGGACGCGGTGCTCTCGTACCGGCTGCTGCGCTACGTCAATTCGGCGGCCTCGGGATTGCGGCAGAAGATCACCTCGATCGAGCACGCCCTGGTGATGATGGGGCGGGCAAAGCTCTATCGCTGGCTGACGCTGCTGCTGTTCGGTTCCGCCCAGAGCGTGCCGGGCGCGGCCGCCCTGCTGGAGAACGCGCTGGTGCGAGGACGCCTGATGGAGCTTGCCGGACAGGCGCGGCTGAAGCCGGCCGACCAGGATTCCCTGTTCGTCACCGGGCTCTTCTCCATGCTCGACCTGGTGCTGCGGGTGCCGCTGGCCGAGGCGCTGCGGCCGATCCAGCTCCCGGAGGAGATCCCGGCCGCGCTGCTGCGCCGCGAAGGCCCCTATGCGCCCTACCTCGAACTGGCGCTCGCCTGCGAGTCCTTCGATCAGGACAGGATCACGGCGGCGAGCGCGCTCTGCGGCCTGGACGCCGCCACGGTCAACGAGCGGCACATCGAAGCGATCACCTGGGTCCAGGACATCGATCTTTAGGAGCGCCGAGGCGCCGGTTTGAATCATTCCGGCCGGATGCGGTCGATGGATGACCCATCTGCCCGGAGATTCCATTGACCAACCGACTTGCCCGGGAGACTTCTCCCTATCTTCAGCAACACGCCGACAATCCCGTGGACTGGCATCCCTGGGGTGAGGAAGCGCTCACACTGGCACGCCGGGACGACCGGCCGATCCTGCTCTCCGTCGGCTATTCCGCCTGCCACTGGTGCCACGTGATGGCTCACGAGTCCTTCGAGGACCCGGAGGTGGCGGCAGTGATGAACCGGCTGTTCGTCAATATCAAGGTCGACCGCGAGGAGCGTCCGGACCTCGACCAGATCTACCAGACCGCGCACCAGATGCTGGCGAGCCGAGCCGGAGGCTGGCCGCTCACCATGTTCCTGATGCCGGACGGCACGCCCTTCTTCGGCGGCACCTACTTTCCGAAGCAGGCGCGCTACGGCCTGCCCGGCTTCGTGGACCTGATGGAACGCGTGGCCGAGGTCTATCGCAACCGCCGCGGCGAAATCGAGCAGCAGAACCAGGGGCTGATGGCCGCGCTCGGCCGCACCGTGCCGTCCGGGGCGGTGCATCACACCGAGCTTTCGGCCCGGCCGGTCGAGGAAGCGGTGGCCGGGCTGCTGGCCGGTTTCGACGAAGACCACGGCGGCTTCGGCGGCGCGCCGAAGTTCCCGCATCCGACGGACCTGGCACTGCTGCTGCGCCGCCACGCCACGGCCGGCGACACGCGCGCCCGCGAGGCGGCGATCCTGACCCTGCGGCGCATGGCCGAGGGCGGCATCTGCGACCAGATCGGCGGCGGCTTCTGCCGCTACAGCGTCGACGAGCGCTGGAACATCCCGCACTTCGAGAAGATGCTCTACGACAACGGCCCGCTGCTCGGGCTGTACGCGGACGCCTGGCGGGTCTCCGGCGACGCGCTGTTCCGCCGCACCGCGGAGGAAACCGCCGGCTGGGTGATGCGGGAGATGCAGTCGCCGGAGGGCGGCTACTACTCCTCGCTGGACGCCGACTCGGAACACGAGGAGGGCAAGTTCTACGTCTGGGACAGGGCGGAGGTAGCCGCGATCCTGTCCGCCGACGAACTGGCCGTGGTCGGGCGCCACTACGGGCTGGACGGCCCGCCGAACTTCGAGAACCGCCACTGGCACCTCCACGTTGCCGAGCAGCTCGACGAGGTCGCACGCGCCCTGGGCCGGACGGCTGCGGACTGCGAATCGCTCCTGGCAGCGGCCAGGACCAGGCTCTTCGCCGCGCGCGAGCGGCGGGTGCGCCCCGGCCGCGACGAGAAGATCCTGACAAGCTGGAACGCCCTGATGATCGAAGGCATGGCGCGCGCGGCCGGCGTCTTCGGCCGTCCAGACTGGATGGCCTCGGCGCGGCGGGCGCTGGATTTCCTGCGCGGCACGCTCTGGCAGGACGGCCGGTTGCTCGCCACCTACAAGGACGGGCGCGCCCACCTGAACGCCTATCTGGACGACTACGCCTTCCTGCTCGGTGCCCTGATCGAGACGATGCAGACCGGGTTCCGGGCGGAGGACCTGGAGTGGGCCGAGGATCTGGCCGACGCGCTGCTCGACCGTTTCGAGGACCGCGAGCAGGGCGGGTTCTTCTTCACCAGCCACGACCACGAGCGGCTGATCCATCGCACCAAGCCCGGTCCGGACAATGCAACGCCCTCTGGCAACGCCGTGGCCGCCCTGGCGCTGCAGCGGCTCGGCCATCTCACCGGGGAGAACCGCTACCTCGCGGCGGCCGAGCGGACGCTGCAGCTCTTCCATCCTCAGATGGGCCGCCAGCCGGCGGGCTACGCCACCCTGGCGATCGCCCTGGCGGAGCATCTCGCGCCACCGCAACTGGTGATCCTGCGCGGCGCCGGGCCGCAGGCGGACGCATGGCGGGACGCGCTCGCCCGCAGCTTCCGCCCGAACCGGATGGTGCTGGCGATCGCAGCCGACGCAGGCGGGCTGCCGCCGGTTCTCGACAAGCCGGCCGGCGATCCGGTCAACGCGTGGGTATGTTCCGGCGTTAGTTGCTTGCCGCCGATCAAGGACATGGCGGAACTCGAGCGGGTTTGCAGCCAACCGATTTGAGTTATCATTATGTTTCAGACCCCTTTTTCTGTGAGGACGCTAATGAAATCTGTGATCGTTTCCGCGCTCGTCGCCGCCGGTGTCGTCATGTCGGCCCCCGCCTTCGCCAACGCGGACCTGGCCAAGGCCAAGAACTGCCTGTCCTGTCACGCCGCCGACAAGAAGGTCGTCGGCCCCTCGTACCAGGACGTCGCCAAGAAGTACGCCGGACAGAAGGACGCCGAAGCCAAGCTGGCCGAGAAGATCCAGAAGGGTGGCTCGGGCGTGTGGGGCAACGTTCCCATGCCGCCGAACAACGTGACCCCCGAGGAAGCCAAGAAGCTGGCCGCCTGGGTGATGGGCGGCGCGAAGTAAGCCGTACCGTTTCGCTGTGGAAAAGACCAGCCGGCCGGCTGGTCTTTTCATTTGTGCCGCCGACGCCGGGATGTTGCGGCGCAGCGCTGCCCGCCCGGCCGATTGACAGGCCCCGGACCCGCGAGCAAAATCCGCGCGTTTTTTCTTGAAATCCAGCCACATCGCCTCTCGGAGACAGGATCCATGGACTTGCGCATGAACGGTCTGACGGCCGCCGTAATCGCCTCCCTCGCGCTCATCGCCTGCGCCAAGAAGGAGGAGCCCAAGCCGGTTGCCGCCCCCCAGCCCGGTCCCGCCGTCGCGGCCCCGGCACCGGAAATCACTGTGGTGATCGGCCACTCCGCCCCGCTGACCGGTCCCCAGGCGCATCTGGGCAAGGACAACGAGAACGGCGCCCAGCTTGCGATCGACGACGCCAACGCCAAGGCCCTGACCATCGGCGGGGCGAAGGTCACGTTCAAGCTGATGGGCGAGGACGATCAGGCCGACCCGAAGCAGGGCACCCTGGTTGCCCAGAAGCTGGTCGACGCGAAGGTGAGCGGCGTGGTCGGCCACCTGAATTCCGGCACCACCATCCCGGCCTCCAAGCTCTATTCGGATGCCGGCCTGCCGCAGGTCAGCCCCTCGGCGACCAACCCGAAATACACGCAGCAGGGCTTCAAGACCGCCTTCCGCGTGATGGCGAACGACGTCCAGCAGGGCCGGATCATCGGCGAATACGCCACGAAGCAGCTCGCCGCGAAGAAGATCGCGATCATCGACGACCGCACGGCCTACGGCCAGGGTGTGGCCGACGAGGTCGAGAAGGCGGTCAAGGCCAACGGCGGCGAGATCGTCACCCGCGAGTTCACCAACGACAAGGCGACCGACTTCGCGGCCATCCTCACCAAGGTCAAGTCGAAGAAGCCGGACCTGGTGTTCTACGGCGGCATGGACGCCCAGGCGGGGCCGATGGCGCTGCAGATGAACCGGCTCGGCCTGAAGATGCCGCTGCTCATGGCCGACGGCGGTTGCACCACCGAATTCCACAAGCTGGCCGCCAACGCCGCGGACGGCCACTACTGCTCGCTGCCGGGCGTGCCGCTGGAGATAATGCACGGCGGCGAGGACTTCAAGAACCGCTTCAAGACCAAGTTCAACACCGACATCCAGCTCTACGCCCCGTATTCCTACGACGCGGTCGGCGTGATCGTCGACGCGATGCGGCGGGCCAACTCGGTCGAGCCGGCGAAGTACCTGCCGGAACTGGCGAAGACCGACGGCTTCCAGGGCGTGACTGCCAAGATCGCCTTCGACGAGAAGGGCGACATCAAGGACGGCGCGATCACCCTCTACCAGGCCAAGGGCGGCAAGTGGGAGGCCCAGGCGACCCTGGGCGGCTCGCCGGTGGACGCCGCAGCCGCGGCAGGGGCCGCGGCGCTGAAGGAGGCCGGCGAGGCGGTCAAGGCGGCGGGCGAGGCCGCCAAGGCCGCCGGGGTTGCCGCCAAGGAGGCCGCGCGCGAGGGCGTGAAGGAGGGGGCGGAAGCGGTCAAGCAGGCCGCCGACGCCGCCCAGCAGGCGGTCGAGAAGAAGTAACCGGCCCCGCTCTCCCGAGCCAGACGACCGAACGGCACCTGCGGGTGCCGTTCCTATATCCGCGCCCAGATGGACATCTTCATCCAGCAGATCATCAACGGCCTGGTGCTGGGCAGCATCTACGCCCTGGTGGCGCTGGGCTACACCATGGTCTATGGCATCCTGGGCCTGATCAACTTCGCTCACGGCGAGGTGGTGATGATCGGCGCCCTGATGGCGCTGACCACGATCAAGGCCCTGGCCGGCAGCGGGCTGCCCGGCCCGGTGATCGTGCTGATCGGGCTGCTGGTGGCCATGCCGGTGTGCATGGCGATCGGCTTCACCATCGAGCGGGTCGCCTACCGGCCGCTGCGCTACGCGCCGCGGCTGGCGCCGCTGATCACCGCCATCGGCGTGTCCATCGTCCTGCAGCAGATGGCGATGCTGTTCTGGGGGCGCAACTACCACACCTTCCCGCCGCTGCTGCCCTCGACCCCGCGCGCGGTGTTCGGCGCCCAGATCACCGACCTGCAGATCATGATCGTTGTGCTGGCGGCGCTGGTGATGGGCGGGCTGATGCTGCTGGTGAATACCACCCGCCTCGGACGGGCGATGCGGGCCACCGCCGAGAACCCGCAGATCGCCGGGCTGATGGGCGTGAACATTAACCAGATCATCTCGATCACCTTCGTCATCGGCTCCGCGCTCGGTGCGCTGGCCGGGGTCATGGTGAGCGCGAATTACTCGATCGCCCACTACCACATGGGCTTCATTCTCGGCCTGAAGGCATTCACCGCGGCGGTGCTCGGCGGTATCGGCAACCTGGCCGGCGCCATGGTCGGCGGGGTGCTGCTCGGGCTGATCGAGTCCCTGGGGGCGGGCTACATCGGCGACCTGACCGGCGGATTCCTGGGATCGCACTACCAGGACGTGTTTGCCTTTTTCGTGCTGATCCTGGTGCTGGTGTTCCGGCCCTCCGGCATCATGGGCGAGAAGGTCTCGGAGCGTGCCTGATCTGCGGACGGCGGCCGGGATGCCCGGCAGCGGCAAGGACAAACGGCTCGCCTGGGTCGGCGCGGTGTTGATCGCGATCGCACTGGCAGTGCTGCCGTTGGTCGTGGGCAAAGGCATCGGCAACTCGTGGGTGCGGGTGATCGACTTCGCCCTGCTCTACATCATGCTCGCCCTCGGCCTGAACATCGTGGTCGGCTTCGCCGGCCTGCTCGACCTGGGCTACATCGCCTTCTACGCGGTCGGCGCCTATCTCTACGCGCTGCTGTCCTCGCCGCATCTGGCGGCCGCCTTCCCGGATCTCCTTCCCGCCGGGGTGCATTGGCCGGTATGGGCCGTGCTGCCGCTGGGCGCGCTCGTCGCGGGGATCTTCGGCGTGCTGCTCGGCGCGCCCACCCTGCGCCTGCGCGGCGACTACCTGGCCATCGTCACACTGGGTTTTGGCGAGATCATCCGCATCTTCCTGAACAACCTGAACGCCCCGGTGAACCTGACCAACGGGCCGCAGGGCATCACCCAGATCGACCCGATCCGCATCGGCGGGGTGGCGCTGGACCAGACCCAGACCGTGTTCGGGTTGTCGCTGCACCCGGTCTATCTCTACTACTACCTGTTCCTCGCCTGTACGCTGCTGGTCATCTTCGTCACCGTGCGCCTGGAGGATTCGCGCATCGGCCGGGCCTGGGTTGCCATCCGCGAGGACGAGATCGCCGCCAAGGCCTGCGGCATCAACACGCGCAACGTCAAGCTGCTGGCCTTCGCCATGGGCGCGACCTTCGGCGGCGTGGCCGGGGGCCTGTTCGCAGGTTTCCAGGAGTTCGTCAGCCCGGAGAGCTTCGGCCTGCTCGAGTCGATCATGGTGCTGTGCATGGTGGTGCTAGGCGGCATGGGGCACATCCCCGGCGTCATCCTCGGCGGGCTGCTGCTGGCAGTGCTGCCCGAGGTGCTGCGCCACGGCGCGGCGCCCTGGCAGCAGGCGCTGTTCGGCAAGGTGATCCTCGATCCGGAGTCGCTGCGCATGCTGCTCTTCGGCCTGGCGCTGATCCTGGTGATGCTCTACCGTCCCGCCGGCCTGTGGCCCTCGCAGATCCGCAAGCGCGAGTTCGCCGCCGCCAAGGCCGAAGCTGAAGGCGAGGAGGGACCGTGAACGCGCGCAGGCGCGTAGGGGGGAATTGGAATAGGCCCGACAGGGCCGTATCCCACCGTCCGTGCGATCAGGCGCAACCATGAGCGAGGTCCTGCTCGAAGCGCGCCAGATCAGCAAGAGCTTCGGCGGCGTGCAGGCGCTGCGCGAGGTGTCGCTGACCATCCGGCGGGGCGAGATCTACGGCCTGATCGGGCCGAACGGCGCCGGCAAGACCACCTTCTTCAACGTGCTCACCGGCCTGTACCGGGCCGACCGCGGCCAGGTGCTGTTCGACGGTGCGCCGCTCGACGTCGGCGCGCCGCACGAGGTGGTCGCCCAGGGAATCGCACGCACCTTCCAGAACATCCGCCTTTTCGCCAACATGACCGCGCTCGAGAACGTGATGGTCGGGCGGCACATCCGCAGCCGCGCCCAGGTGCTCGGCGCCATCCTGCGCGACCGGCGCACGCGCGAGGAGGAGGAAGCGATCGCGCGCCGGGCCCACGAACTGCTGCGCTACGTCGGCATCGACGGCCGCGCGAACGACATGTCGCGCCACCTTTCCTACGGCGACCAGCGCCGGCTGGAGATCGCCCGGGCGCTGGCCACCGAGCCGCGGCTGCTGGCCCTGGACGAGCCGGCCGCCGGAATGAACGCCACCGAGACCGCGAGCCTGCGCGAGCTGGTCCTAAACTTGCGCCGCGACGGCATAACCATCCTGCTGATCGAGCACGACGTAAAGCTGGTGATGGGCCTGTGCGACCGGGTCGCGGTGCTCGACTACGGCGAGAAGATCGCCGAGGACGTGCCCGAGCACGTGCAGAAGAACCCGAAGGTGATCGAGGCCTACCTCGGCGGGGCGGTGACGTGAGCGCGGCGCCGATGCTCGAGGTCGCCGACCTCAGGGTCCATTACGGCGGCATCGCCGCGGTCAAGGGCGTGAGCTTCCAGGTGGCCTGCGGCGAGATGGTCTGCCTGATCGGCGCCAACGGGGCCGGCAAGACCACGACGCTGAAGGCGCTGGCGCGCATGCTGCCGGCCCACGGCGCGATCCGCTACGAAGGGAGGGAGATCGCCGGCTGGCCGCCGCATCGCCTGATCGGCGAGGGCTTCACCCTGGTGCCCGAGGGCCGCGGCGTGTTCGCTCGGCTGACCGTCCGCGAGAACCTGGCGATGGGCGCCT
>DATMWM010000331.1:0-3133 GCA_035562535.1 Rhodocyclaceae bacterium
GTTGCGGAACCCGAAATTGCGGCTGGGACGCCTGCGGCGCGGACTGCTTTTGCGCATCGATCGCCCCACGCAACACCGAGGGCGGCGGCAGGGGAGGCGGTGTGGGCGAGATCACTTCCGCAGGCGGAAGGAAGACTGGCGGGGTGACCGCGGGCGGGCTGCCCTGGTAGCCCCGATTTCCGCCCCCACCGAAGAAGGGCATCATGCTCATCGGCGAGTTTGCCATGCCCATCATCGGCCCGAAGCTGCGGTCCAGGTTCCGCGCCGAGTGCTGGATCAGCGACACCGAGTTCGCCATGTTCTGCACGCTGTGATTCATCGCGGTGACCTGCCGGGTCATGCTGGCCAGCTGCTGGTTCATGCCGTAAAGATAAACCAGCATCGGGTCCATGTTCTTCATGGACGAGTCCATGTTGACCATCGAGCCCTGCATGTGCGTCATCGTCCCGCGCATGCTGCCCATGTGCTCGGTCATCCGGTGCGCGTCGGTGGTGAGCTGATAGATCAGGAAGAAGCCGTAGGCCGCCAGGATGATGAACGCCACCATGCCCGAGTAGGCGATGATGCGCACCGTCTTGAGCGCGGCCGCCGCGCGCTCCATGTAGGCGATGTACTCGGGCGGCCGGTACTCCCCGCGGCGCGGGTACAACCCAGCCGGGTAGTCGTCCTCGATCCGGCTGGAGCTTCCCCGCTCTCTTTTCTCTGTCATCGATGCGGCCTGTGGGCCGACTCAGTAATAGGAACGCGGCAGCGCTGCGAGCCTTCGGGTGATCACCGCGGCAAGCAGCGGATCGTGCTGCTCGATCAGCGGCAGCAGCAGGTAGACGTTGCCCGGCTGCCCCATGTCGATCAGCCGCGCAGAGGCCTCGTAGTAGGCCTGCGCGGCTTCCTGCGGGCGGCCGGCGGCGAGCAGCACGTTGCCCAGTTCGCCGAAGGCCATGGCGCTGTCGTGATGGGTGTTGATGTATTCGCGGTAGGTCCGGATCGAGTCCTGGATCTGCTGGCGGCCGTACGCCTGCCTGGCGGCGGCGATCTGCGGGTCCAGCGGCGGTTCGCTCGGTCCGTACGCCGCCTGCGGCGGCTGTGGGGCCTGCGCCGTGGCCGGCGCCGGCGCGAGCGGAGCGGCCGCAGCCCAGGCCGGCTGCCCGGGCTGCGGCGATTGCATCTCGGCGGGCGCGGGCGCGAACGCGGATGTCTGAGGTGCCGGTTGCGGCATCGGCGCGGCGGCCTGCGCGGGCGGGACCGAATGAGGCACCGGCGCGCTGGACGACGGCCCGGGGATCACGATCATCCCGACCGGCGGCGCTGCGGCGGGCGCCGCAGCCTGGCCCATATCCTGCGGCGGGACCAAGCCTGCCTCGGGCGTCTGCGGCACGGGGGCCGGCTCAGGCTGTGCCGGCATCGGCATCTGGCGCATCGGCGGCATCGGGGCGGCGGATTGGGGGACAGCGGACTGAGCGCCCGCCATCCAGGCAGCCGGCGGACCTGCCTGCGGGCCGAAACCGGTGGGCGAGGTCATTCCGCCCGGAACGGGCCCACCGCCTGGACCTTCGCTGCCCATCGGGCGCTCGTGGTAAGGCCCGGGTTGCGGCGGCATCGGCCGCGCGGGCATCCCCATGGATGGCCGCATGCCCGGCCCGGGCTGCGCCATGATCTGGCCGCCGGAGCCCGGCCCGAACGAGGGCGGAGCCGGCTGGGCCTGCCAGGTTCTGCCGCCGGGCGGCCCCGGCATGCGCATGCCCGGCATCCCGGGCCACCGCTGCTGCATCCCCGGCGGCGGCATGTCGTAGCCGCCCGGACCCTGGAACCGCCCGGGCGAGGGCATCGCCCCCTGCGGACCCGGTTCCATCGTGCCGGCCGGGCCGGGATACATCGCGCCGGAGGGTCCCTGCGGTCCGGTCGGCGGCTGGGGATAGTCCGGCGCGCGCGGGTAGCCGGGATAGGTCTGCATTCCGGGGGCTGCCGCGTGCGGCGGCATGCCTCCCATGTCCGCGCCGGGCGGCATCCCCTGCCCTGACGGTCCGGCCGGCATGTCCTGCCCGCCGCCCGCCGGCATGTCCGGGTACGCCGGATAGGCGGGATACTCCGGATAGGGCGGATACACCACGATCGGCCCGGCCTCCGGGCTGCGCGGTCTGGCGGACGGCCGGTCGACCTGCTCGACGGCCGCGACGGTGATCGCGCCGCCACCGCGCATGCACTGGTAGAAGCGGTCGTAGTCGGAAACGATGGTCCGCTTGTAGCTGCGGGCATGATCCATCGCGTCGTTGCCGACCCGCTTCAACTCAGTGGGGTTGTAGAAATACAGCGCCACGAGGACGGCAAGGACGATCAGGACGAACAAGCCGAGGATGCGCCAGAAGCCCCAACCCGATCTTTCGTCAGCGGTAGTCGTTGCCATTTCGTGATGCTCCAGTTCTCGGTGCGCCGCCAGCCGGCGCCGGCTATCGTGCCGCGAGTATCGCCGCGGCCAGGTCGAAGAACTCCTGTGTCGCCTTCGCCCTCGGATCGAGTTCGAACACCGCCAGCCCCTCGCTCAGGCTGCGACACAGGCTCACGCGCTGACCCAGACGCGTGGGCAGAACGGTGACGCCCTTCAACATGTTCAGTGCGCCGAATGCCTCTTTCGTTTCCTTGGAACCGCCAAGCGCATCGGTCCGGTTCAGGAACAGCAGGATCCGGCATTCCGGCCGCCGCTCGTGCTGCACCAGCTTGAGATAGCGCTGGGTGGACCACACGTCGGCCTGACCGGGCACCACCGGCACCAGGACCGTGTCGGCCAGGCGCAGCGACTCCACCATCGCCTGGTAGTTGGACGCGCCGACGTCGATCAGGACCTCGGCGGTATCGTCCGTCAGGCTGCCCAGGTTCGTACCCGAGGGCAGCAGATCGAGTTCGGGGACATAGCCTTCCTCGGTGCGCACGGCCACGAGATCCGTCAAGGTCCTCTGGGGATCGAGATCCAGCAGCTTGACGGCCCGGCCCTGGGTGCCGAGCCAGACCGCCAGGTTGAAGGCGACCGTGCTCTTGCCCGAACCGCCCTTCAGATTACCGACTACCGTGATCACGTCCCCTCCGCAGCAAGTCGCCTTCCGGTCAGTAGCCCCAGTCCATGGGATCGTAGCCGCCGCCC
>DATMWM010000332.1:0-2845 GCA_035562535.1 Rhodocyclaceae bacterium
CTCCCAGTCCTTGCGGAAGGTCTTGGTGTAGTCGCACGCCCTGGGTAGCGCAGCCCACTTATTGCTGGCGAGCCTTTTCGAGGTCATCGATCAGAGCGCTGGCAGAGTCGAAACGGGCCGCCCGGGCCTTCGCCATCGCGCGGGCTTCCGCGATGGCAGCCCGGGTCTGGGCGTTCGGAACCTTGAGTTCCAGCGGGAAAGCCTGGTCGATGACTACGCGCTTGAGCAGGATGCGCACGGCATCCGACACGGACAGCCCCATGGCTGCCAGCGCCTCGCTGGCTTGCGTCTTGATCTCGTCGTCCACCCGAACGTGCAGCATCGATGAATGGGCCATGGTCAGATCCCCCGTTTCCAAGGAGTTTGTATCTCCTTTGCGATACGGTCAAGTGCCTCAGGCGAAACGCACGGCCAGGCTAGATCGTCTGTTGAGGGCGTTCGATTCTTGCGACGATGCCGCCTCCGGTCCGCGTTGCCTCGAAATGCGACATCGGCAATCAACGAGCGCCTGGTTCGAGAGGTCGCGAGCGCTGGTGCCGGCAGCGTTCAGGGCCCGCGCAATTCGCGCGTGCAGCACCGCTTTGAGTGGAGGACAGGTTGCCGGTGCGGTGGGCGACGAGCAGGAAGCCCAGCGGTGGCCCAGTCTCGCCGCCGAGCCTGATGTGCTGGCGCCTTGCGCGTTGCGCGCGCGCCGGTGGTTCCCGGTAGAATCCGCGCTCGCCCATCCCGCTTGCTCCCGCGCCGCCGACCCGTGATCGCCCGCAACCTCCGCATCGTGCTGGCGATCGAGCTGCTGCTCTATGCGATTGGCGTGCAGCTGCTGCAGGAGCGCTTCCATTTTTCGCCGGGGCAGGTGTTCGCGCTCTTCGTCGGACTGTTTCTCGGCGCCCGTGCGGTGTTCGCCGCGATCCCCTTCGCGTTCGCGTGGTTCGCCCGCACCCCGCGGACGCCGGCGCAGCGCATCGGGATGGCGCGCACCTTCGGGATGGTCTGGGACGAGTTCGCGGCCACGGCGGTGCTGTTCTCGGTCATCCAGCCCTTCGAGCGCTGGTTCATGCGCGGCGAGCACGTGCGCAAGGCGGCGCCCGGCGAGCATCCGCTGCTGCTCGTACACGGCTACCATTGCAACCGCGGCAGCTGGTGGTGGCTGCGCCACCAGTTGGAGGCGGCGGGCTATTGCGCGGTGACGATGAACCTGGAGCCGCCCTTCGGCGACCTCGAGGACCACGCGCAGGCGATCGGCCGGCGGGTCGAGAAGATCTGCGAGACCACCGGGGCGGACCAGGTGATCGTCGTCGCGCACAGCCTGGGCGGGCTGGCGGCGCGCGCCTGGCTGCGCCGCGACGGGGCGCGGCGGGCGGCCGGGCTGGTGACCCTGGGCACGCCGCACGGCGGCAGCCTGCTGGCGAAGCTCGGGCCGGGGCGCAACGCGCGCCAGATGGTGCCCGGGAACGACTGGCTGGAGGCGCTTAACCGGACTCCGCCGCCGGCGAACCTGGCGGTGTGCGTCATCGGCAGTCCGCACGACGACTACGTCATGCCGCAGGCGAACCTGGCCCTGCGCGGCGCACGTATGCGGGAGATCCCGGGCGAAGGCCACCTGCACATGCTGTTCTCGAACCGGGTGCGCGACGCGCTGCTCGGCTGCCTGCCGCCGCCCGCACGGGCCTGACCAGCCGGCCCGCCGCGGTCAGGCGCCGCGTTCGAGCAGTTGCGGCGCGATCTCGCGGAAGACCGAGGCTATCTCCGGTTCTTCCAGCATCCGGCGCAACGCCGCCGCGTCGAGCAGTTCGAACGCGCCGCCGCGCGAGCGCGCGTAGGCCGTCCCGCTCGCCGCTTCGACAAAGCTCACGGTCGGGATGCGCCGGATGCATTCCCTCAGAAAGCCGCAGTTCGCTGCCACGTCCATGACCTGCGCGGGCGGATAGACCTCTTCCGGCGAGGCGGCGTTGATGTCGATCTTCTGGTAGCGCTCGATGTCGACGAAGGCCGGCGGGTCGAGGACGGTGATCTCGGTCTGGCTGCCGAAGGCGATGGTGCGCGGGAAGGTGCCCTTGGGCACGCTGTTGTCCAGGAAGAAATAGCGGTAAGCCGGCCGGGTATAGGCGAGCCACTTGAAGAAGATCTTCGGCATGCCGGTGTAGGCCTCGACGCTGTGGCCGAGGAAGTCCTCCACCGCCTTGTAGCGGCCGCGCTCCAGCGCCCGCCGCCAGCCGCGTTCCACGGTCTGTTCCGGCGGGGTCACGACGAAGTACATGTACATCGTGTCCACGTAGCGCGCGTAGGTGTTGTGCAGCACCCGTGCGACCTGCTCGCTGGAGAAGCTGTCGAAGCGGAAGCGGTCGACCAGCAGGTGCGGAATCGCGCCGCTGCGCTCGGCCTTGTCGCGGATGTAGCGGTCGAGCTTGCCGTCGATGACGATCAGCTCGCGGCTGGTCAGGTGGCCGGCGTACTTGTAGGCGTGGCCGAGTGAGTCGTAGTCGAGCAGCAGGCGGCGCCAGATGTCCGGGCTGATGGTGGCGTAGCCGTCCGGCTCGATGCCCTGCTCGCGCATGATCTGTTTGATCACCGGCCGCAGCGAACTCTTGCCGGCCGCGGAGGCGCCCTTCAGGCTGATCAGGACCGGCGCCTCGCGGTTGGGCACGCGCGCGTAGCCCTCGCGCTCGATCGCCGCCTCGACCAGCGGCGCGATCGCCTGGCCGATCAGCCGGCTGCCGTAACGGTTGCAGACGTGCCGGCAGACCAGCCCGGCGAGCAGTTCGAGGTCGGAGCCGAGGCTGCCGCGGGTGGCCTGGATCGCGCCCAGGATGCGATACAGGCTGTTGTAGACCGCCCGCTGCAGGGG
>DATMWM010000333.1:0-10318 GCA_035562535.1 Rhodocyclaceae bacterium
CGAGGACCTGGAAAAGATGATGCGCGATGCGGGCTTCGAGCAGATCCGTATCCAGCCGAAGGATGAGTCGAAGGAGTTCATCAAGGACTGGGCACCGGGGCACAACGTGACCGACTACGTCGTTTCGGCCACGATCGAGGCGATCAAACCGGTTGCCTGACGCTGCGAAAGCGGCCACCGATCGGCGCTCGAAGTTCCGCTTCGGTCAACGGGCCATGTCGGTAGCACCAGGTCGGGCGGCAAGGGCCGACGCGCCAATGAGCCATGACAACGGTCGCCTGTCTCCGCTCGAACAGGCAGCAGGCACCCGTCGCTTCCCCGCGCTCAAGGGTCTCTGGCCCTTCCTGCGCCCCTATCGCTCGCGCGTGCTGCTTGCCTTCGTCTTCCTGTGCCTGGGCTCGGCGACGATCCTGGTGGTGCCCCTGGCCTTCCGCGACCTGATCGACTACGGGTTCGGCGGCGCCGCGCCCGCGCCGGGCGGGCCGCTCGGCGGGGTCGGCCTGGACGGGCGCTTCGCCCTCCTTTTCGGCCTCGCGGCCTTCTGGGCGGCGGCGGTCGCGGCGCGCTACTACACCGTGTCGTGGATCGGCGAGCGGGTGACCGCGGACCTGCGCAACGCGGTCTACGAACGCGTGCTCTCGCAGTCCCCGCAGTTCTTCGAGACCCTCCAGACCGGCGAGGTGCTGTCCCGCATCAGCGGCGACACCACGCTGATCCAGACCCTGGTGGGCAGTTCGATCTCGATGGGCCTGCGCAGCGCCTTCCAGTTCGCCGGCGCGATGGCGATGCTCGCCGCAACCAACCTCTATCTCTTCTCGCTGATCCTCGGCCTGATGGCGCTGCTGACGCTGCCCATCGTCGCCATCGGCCGCAGGGTGAAGAAGCTCTCCCGCGAATCCCAGGATCGCATCGCCGACGCCTCGGCGCTGGCCGGCGAGATCCTGAACGCCATGCCCACGGTGCAGGCCTACACCCAGGAGCCGCGGGAGACGCAGCGCTTCGCCGAGCGCACCGAGGCGAGCTTCGCCACGGCGATCCGGCGCACCCGCGTGCGCGCCGCGCTGACCGCGCTGATCATCACGGCGGTGATGGGCACGGTGATCTTCGTGCTGTGGATCGGCGCGCGCCAGGTGAGCGCCGGGGAGCTGACCGGCGGCGAGCTCGCCGCCTTCGTCCTCTACGCCGCGCTGGTGGCCGGGGCGGTCGGCACGCTGGCCGAGGTGTGGGGCGACGCCATGCGCGCGGCCGGCGCCGCCGACAGGCTGCTCGAACTGCTGCACGCCCGGACGGCCATAGCCGATCCGGACCTGCCCGAGCCGCCCGCCGATCCGGGCCGGGCGGAGATCGTCTTCGAGGACGTGAGCTTCCGCTACCCGGCGCGCCCGCAGACGCCGGCGCTGGACGGCATCCGCCTGCACGTGCGCGCCGGAGAGAGCGTGGCCCTGGTCGGCCCCTCGGGCGCGGGCAAGACCACCCTGTTCCAGACCCTGCTGCGCTACTACGACGTGAGCGGCGGGCGCATCCTGCTCAACGGCCAGGACATCCGCCGGCTCGCGCTGCACGCGCTGCGCCGCCATGTCGCCATCGTGCCCCAGGACCCGGTGATCTTCTCGGCCAGCGCGCTGGAGAACATCCGCTACGGCCGCAGCGATGCGACCGACGCGGAAGTCCGGCAGGCGGCGGTGACGGCCCTGGCCGACGAATTCATCCGCCGGCTGCCGCAGGGCTACGACACCTTCCTGGGCGAGCGCGGCACGCGCCTGTCCGGCGGCCAGCGCCAGCGCATCGCCATCGCCCGCGCGATCCTCAAGGGCGCGCCGCTGCTGCTGCTCGACGAGGCGACCAGCGCGCTCGACGCGGAATCGGAGATCCTGGTGCAGCAGGGGCTCGCCGCCGCCATGCAGGGGCGCACCACGCTGGTCATCGCCCACCGCCTGGCCACGGTGCAGAAGGTCGAGCGCATCGTCGTCATGGACCGCGGACGCATCGTCGAGACCGGCAGCCCGGAGGACCTGCGCACACAGGGCGGCCTGTACGCGCGGCTCGCCGCGCTGCAGCTCGGCTTCTGAATCGCGCGGCCGGCGGCTCGATCTGCCGGACGACCGGGGGCGTTTCCGTTCGGCAGGCAGCCCGCGCAGCCGGGACCCGGCATCCGCTTACCCGCTACCCTGGTACCAGTCCTGGAGCCGCAGTCCTTTCACCCGGGAGAATTCCCCGGTGTTGTGCGTGACCAGAACCGCGCCGTTGCTGAGAGCAGTTCCCGCGATGAGCGTATCCATCGGGCCGATCGACATGCCGGCGGATTCCAGTTCGGCGCGCACTTCCGCGGCGCGTCTGGCGGCCGCGCCGTCGAAGGGCAGGACGGAAACCAGTCCGGTCAGTGCGTCGAGCTGACGGCGCCGCTGGGTCGCCCGGGCCGACCTGACTATTCCCACCTCGAGTTCATAGAGCACCACGGCGGGGATCGCGATGTCGCGCGGTGCTGTGCTCAGCAGCGTTTCCGCGACCTTGCCCTGACCCTTGAAAAAATGGATCAGGGTGTTGGTGTCCAGCGCGTACATCTACAGCGGCTCGCGCGCGGAGTCCTCGCCCTGGCGCCCGCGGATTTCCGTCAAGGTCGGGAAATCCGTCCACGCCCCGGCAAGACTCGTGACCGATGCCGGCCATTCGCCGCTTGCCCTTTCCCGGATCAGGCCGGCAATCCACTTGCTCTTCGAAACGCCCGCGGACTTTGCCGCCGCGCGGACGAGCTTGTCGGTGTCGTCGTCGAGATAGATCGTGACCTGGCCCATCGCAAGACTCCGCGGTGAATATATGCGCCAGTATATGTTCCGGCTCGCTGCGTCGCAAACCGAGGGCCGCTGCCGAACCCCTGCAGCGTCCCAGGAACAGAACGGCCGTCGATGACAGCCGGCGGCTCCCGGCGACCGGCTTCCCGCCTGTCGCCTTCGCCACAAACGCCGGTCCCGGCGCTGTGGGGTTTCCAACAAGCGCGATTCCCGCGGATCACGAAAGCGTCGAAATTTCATCGGCTTGAAAGCGGACCCCGGCCTCGGCACGGCGTTTGCTGAACTGTGACCCGAACGGCTACGTCGGGAGAACAGCACGTGGATCTGCCTGTGATCGGTCTGTCGGCAACATCGGCCCCCAAGGGCGGCTGCAGTTCCAGGTCCTGCGGCGCCAGCGGGGAGCAGACGAGCGCGCTGCCGGAGCACATCCGCCGGAAGGTGGCCGACCACCCCTGCTACTCGGAGGAGGCGCACCACCACTTCGCGCGCATGCACGCGGCGGTGGCGCCGGCCTGCAACATCCAGTGCCACTACTGCAACCGCAAGTACGACTGCGCCAACGAGTCGCGCCCGGGCGTGGTCTCGGAACTGCTGACGCCGGCGCAGGCGGTCAAGAAGACGCTGGCCGTGGCCGCCGCGATCCCGCAGATGAGCGTGCTCGGCATCGCCGGGCCGGGCGATCCGCTGGCCAATCCGGAGCGAACGTTCGAGACCTTCCGCGAGATCGCCCGGCATGCTCCGGACATCAAGCTGTGCGTGTCCACCAACGGGCTCGCCCTGCCGGACTGCGTCGACGAACTGCAGAAGTACAACATCGACCACGTGACGATCACCATCAACTGCGTCGACCCGGACGTCGGCGCGAAGATCTACCCGTGGATCTTCTGGAAGAACCGGCGCGTGTTCGGCCGCGAGGCCGCCGCCATCCTGATCGAGCGCCAGCAGCAGGGCCTGGAGATGCTGGTCGCGCGCGACATCCTGGTAAAGGTGAATTCGGTGATGATCCCGGGCGTCAACGACGCGCACCTGAAGGAGGTGAGCCGCATCGTCAAGGCCAAGGGTGCCTTCCTGCACAACGTCATGCCGCTGATCGCGGAAGCCGCGCACGGCACGTACTACGGCCTGACCGGCCAGCGCGGGCCGACGGCTGACGAGCTGACGGAACTCCAGGACGCCTGCGCCGGCGACATGAACATGATGCGCCATTGCCGCCAGTGCCGCGCCGACGCCGTCGGCCTGCTCGGCGAGGACCGCGGCGCCGAGTTCACCCTGGAGAAGATCGAGGCGATGGACATCGACCATGCCGAGGCGATGAAGCGGCGCGCCGACGCGCGCGCCGCGATCGCCGCCGAGGTCGAGGCCAAGCGCAGCGGCGCGGCGCAGAACGCGGTCAAGGTGATCCAGGTCGTGCCGCGGGCGCCGCGCCCGAGTGCCGCGCTACGCCCGGTGAAGATGGCCGTGGCCACCAGCGGCGGCGGGGTGATCAACCAGCACTTCGGCCACGCCCGGGAGTTCCTGGTCTACGAGGCTTCGGCGGCGGGCGTGCGCTTCGTCGGCCACCGCAAGACCGACCTCTACTGTTCCGGCGGCGACACCTGCGGCGACGCGGAGTCGGTGCTCGGCCGGACCATCGCGGCGCTGGAAGGCTGCGAGGTGGTGCTGTGCTCCAAGATCGGCTACGAGCCCTGGGGTCTGCTTGAGGCCGCCGGCATTGCGCCCAACGGCGAACACGCCATGGAGGCCATCGAGGACGCGGTGGCCGCGGTGTACGCGGAAATGCGGGCGGCGGGGCGGCTCGCGGCCGCGGCGCCCGAGCGGCAGATCTCGGCCTAGGGGCAGGACGATGGCACTCGCGATCAACGAACTGTGCGTCAACTGCTGGGCCTGCGAACCCCTGTGCCCCAACAAGGCGATCTACGAGGCGAAGCCCCACTTCCTGATCGACCGGGACCTCTGCACCGAATGCCTGGGCGACTACGACCGCCCGCAGTGCGCCGAGATCTGCCCGATCGAGTGCGCCATCGACGACGAGAGCGGGCGGCCGCTCAATCCGCCCGGCTCGCTCACGGGCATTCCGGTGAAGCTGCACGCGGTTGCGGCGCCGACGGGGGCGCAGCCCCGGTGAGTCGGTCCCTGGACAGCGGCGCGGTGGAGGTGGCGCCCGGGGTGCACTGGATCGGCGCGCTCGATCCGGACCTGCGCGAGTTCGACGTCATCCTGCGCACCGCCAACGGCACCACCTACAACGCCTACTGCGTGCGCGGCGCCGAGGGCGTGGCGGTGATCGACACGGTCAAGGAGGAGTTCGCCGACACCTTCTTCGCGCGGCTGGAGAGCGTCGCGCGCTACGACGAGGTGAAGGCGATCGTGCTCAACCACCTGGAGCCCGACCATTCCGGCGCGCTGCCGGAACTGCTGCGGCGCGCGCCCGGCGCGCGGCTGTACATCTCCTACCGCGCCCAGGCGATGCTCAAGGGCATCGTCAAGGACGGGCCCGCGCCCTTCGCCTTCAGCCCGGTGGATACCGGGGACCGGGTGGACCTCGGCGGGCGCAGCCTGCGCTTCCTGCACACGCCCTTCCTGCACTGGCCGGACACGCAGTGCACCTTCCTGCCCGAGGAGGGCGTGCTCTTTTCCGGCGACGTGTTCGGCTGCCACTACTGCGACCCGCGGCTGTTCAACGACCGCGCGGGGGATTTCCGCTTCTCGTTCGACTACTACTACCAGCACATCATGCGGCCGTTCCGCAGCCACGTGCTGGAGGCGCTGGACCTGATCGAGCCGCTCGACCTGCGCCTGCTGGCGCCGGCGCACGGTCCGATCCTGCGCGAGGCGCCGCGGCGCTACGTGCAGCGCTACCGACAACTGGCCGAACCGCTGCTGACGAAAGAGGCCGGCGGTTCGGAGCGCACGCTGCTGATCTTCTACGTCTCGGCCTACGGCAACACCGAGCGCATGGCGCTGGCGCTGCGCGACGGCGCGGAGGCGGTGGCCGGCGTGCGGGTGTCGCTCTACGACCTGGGCGGCGGCGAGGTCGCGCCCTTCGTCGACCTGGTCGAGGAGGCGGACGGACTGGTGTTCGGCTCGCCCACGATCAACGGCGACGCGGTCAAGCCGGTGTGGGACCTGCTTTCCTCGCTGACGCTGGTGAACGTGCGCGGCAAGCTCGGCGCGGCCTTCGGCTCCTACGGCTGGAGCGGCGAGGCGGTGGGGCTGATCGAGGACCGGCTGCGCGGGCTCAAGCTGCGCGTGCCGCACAAGGGCATCAAGGCCAAGCTGATTCCGACCGAGGGCGAACTCGGCGCCTGCCGCGGCTTCGGCCGCGAACTGGCGCTGCACCTGACCGGCGCCGCCGAGCGGCGGGTCATCGACATGGCGGAGCTGGCGTGATCACGATTCGAACCAGGGAGAAATAGGATGCCCAAGGCACAGGTGACTTTCGAGGACATCGGCATCACGGTCACGGTGCCGGCCGGCACGCGGCTGATCGAGGTGTCGGAAAAGGTCGGCGCCGGCATCACCTACGGCTGCCGCGAGGGCGAGTGCGGCACCTGCATGATGCGCATCGTCGCCGGCCACGAGCACCTGGCCTCGCCCTCGGTGCTCGAGGACAAGGTGCTCAAGGAGAACATGGCGGGGCGGCACAACCGGCTCGCCTGCCAGTGCCAGGTGCTCGGCGGCGAAGTGGTCGTTCGCCCCGGCTGAGCACGGCAACGCAAGGTTTCGGCGGGGGATTTCCCGTCTTCATTCGTCAGGAGTCGTCATGCCACTGATCACCTTCAGCAGTCCGATCCACAAGGACAAGACCATCTACGCCCCGGCCGGCAGCCACAAGGAGACCATCCTCAAGGTGGCCAAGGACCACCACATCCCGATCGACTTCAGTTGCGGCGACGGCGAATGCGGCACCTGCCTGGTGAAGGTGTCCACCGTCTCGAAGAAGGGGCGCATGGGCGGGCCGCTCACCGACAAGGAGCGCAACGTTCTCAAGGACCTGAAGAAGATCACCCAGGCCGAGATCGACCGGATGGACGTCGACGACATCCCGACGTCCTGGCGCCTGTCCTGCCAGATGGTGATCCGCGACGAGGACATCCTGGTCGAGTACTGAAGCCATGCTTGCGCCTCTCAGCAAGCCGCCGCTGGCGCGCGGCCTTATCCACGCGCGCATCATGGCGCACGCGCTGGACGGCGGCGTCGAGGACGACCTGCTGGCGAAGATGCTCGCCAGCCGCGCGCTCGGCATCGGCGCGCTCCCGGCTGACCTGGGCCTCGGACCGGAACGCCTGCGGGCGCTGCTCGCCTGCCGCTTCCCGCGGTTGTCCTGGATCCTCGACGAGGGCGGCGCCGACCCGGCGCGGCTGCCCGAGCGCGAGGACCTGGTCGCGCTGATGCTGCGGCACGCCGCCGCGGACGGCGCCCGCCGGAGGGCGGCCGCCGCCGACATGGCGGCGATCGTCGCCGCCGCCTGCATGGGCAGCGACCACCTGTGGGAAGACCTCGGCCTGTGGTCGCGGGCGGACCTGTCGCTGCTGATGCGCCACTGCTTCCCCTCGCTGGCGGCGAAGAACGACCGCGACATGAAGTGGAAGAAGTTCCTCTACAAGCAGTTGTGCCTGGAGGAGGGGATCTACGTCTGCCGCGCGCCCTCGTGCGAGGTGTGCCGGGACTACGACCTCTGCTTCGGCCGGGAAGATTGAGCGCGCCCGCGCCGGATGCCGCCGGGTTCGAGTCGCGGGCGGTGGCGGCCTATCTCGGCCTGGCCCTGGGCGATGCGCTCGGCGCCACGGTCGAGTTCATGACGCCGCGGGAGATTGCCGCGGCTTACGGCGTGCAAGAGCGGATCCGCGGCGGCGGCTGGCTGCGCCTGAAGCGCGGTCAGGTCACCGACGACACGACCATGGCGCTGGCGCTCGGCGAGGCGATCCTGGCGCGCGGCGCGGTCGATGCGCAGGCCGTGGCCGAGGCCTTCGACCGCTGGATGCGCGCGCGGCCGGTCGACATCGGCAACACCGTGCGCCGCGGCATCCTGCACTGGCGCACCACCGGGCTTGCGCAGGTCCCGGAGAGCGCGCAGGACGCGGGCAACGGCGCCTGCATGCGCTGCCTGCCGGTGGCGCTGGCCACGCTGGGCGCCGCGCCGGACGCGGTGCGCGCGGCGAGCCGCGCCCAGGCGCGGGTCACGCACCACAACCCGCTGTCGGATGCCGCGACCGAATGCGTCGTCGGCATGGTGCAGTCGGCGCTGCGCGGCGCCGGGCCGGGCGAGCTGCGCGCGGCGGCCCGCGAACTCGTGGCGCGTCATCCCGAGTTCGACTTCGACGGCCGCAGCGTGGACAATCCGAGCGGCTACGTGGTCGAGACGCTGCGCGCGGTCTTCCAGGCGCTGTTCGGCACCGGGTGCTTCGAGGACTGCCTGGTCGACGTGGTCAACCGGGGCGGCGATGCGGACACCACCGGCGCGATCGCCGGCATGATCGCCGGCGCACTCTACGGGCGGGCGGCGCTGCCGGCGCGCTGGCTGGCGGATCTGGATGCCGGCGTGGCCGCGGCCTGCGAGCGCCAGGCGAAATCCCTGCTGGGCTTGGCGCCGCTGCTTCGGCCGGCGCCGGCCGGACCTTGAGGGCTGGTTGCGCTACTGCAGCAGGTCGCCGTTGGCCTGCTCGGACGTCAGCAGCGCGATCTTCACCGGCCTGACCTTCCAGATTTCCTCGCAATACTCGCGGATGCTGCGGTCGGAGGAGAACTTGCCCATGCGCGCGACATTGAGGATGGACATGCGCGTCCAGCGCTCGGGCTCGCGGTAGGCGGCCGAGACGCGGGCCTGGCAGTCGACGTAGGACTGGTAGTCGGCGAGCAGCCGGTAGGCGTCGCCGTGCAGCAGCGAATCGACGACCGGCCGGAACAGGTCGCGGTCGCCGCGCGAGAAATGACCGCCGGCGATCAGGTCGATCACCGCCCGCAGTTCCTCGTTGCCGCGGTAGATCGCCAGCGGGTCGTAGCCGTCGCGCCAGGTGGCATGGACCTCCTCGGCGGTCAGGCCGAAGAGGAAGAAGTTCTCCGCGCCGACCTCCTCGCGGATCTCGACGTTGGCGCCGTCCAGCGTGCCGATGGTGAGCGCGCCGTTCATCGAGAACTTCATGTTGCCGGTGCCCGATGCCTCCTTGCCGGCGGTGGAGATCTGCTCGGACAGTTCCGCCGCCGGATAGACGCGCTGGCCGTTGGTGACGTTGTAGTTCGGCAGGAACACCACCTTCAGCCGGTCGCGCACCGCGGGGTCGCGGTTGACCACCTCGCCGACCGCGGTGATCAGCTTGATCATCAGCTTGGCGAAGCGGTAGCCGGGCGCGGCCTTGCCGCCGAAGATGAAGGTGCGCGGCTGGACGTCCGCGTCCGGGTCGGACTTGATGCGGTGGTAGAGCGCCACGATGTGCAGCACGTTCAGGTGCTGCCGCTTGTACTCGTGGATGCGCTTGACCTGCACGTCGAACAGCGACTCGGGATCGATCGCCACGCCGGTGCTGCGCCGCACGTGGCCGGCGAAGTCCTCCTTGATCGCGCGCTTGATGAAGCGCCATTCGCGGCGGAAGGCGGCGTCCCCGGCATGGGGCTCGATGCCGCGCAGCAGCGACAGGTCGCGCACCCACTCGTCGCCGATGACGCGGGACAGGAATCGGGTCAGCCGCGGATTGGCCAGCGCGATCCAGCGCCGCGGCGTCACCCCGTTGGTTTCGTTGCTGAACTTCTCCGGCCACAGCGCGTGGAAGTCGGAGAGCACGTCCTGCTTGAGCAGTTCGCTGTGCAGGCGCGCCACGCCGTTGATCGCGTGGCTGCCCACGCAGGCGAGATGCGCCATGCGCACGTAGCGCTCGCCGGACTCGTCGATCAGCGACAGGCGCGACAGCCGCTCACCGTCGCCGAGGAAGCGCATGCGCACCTCGTCGAGGAAGCGGGCATTGATCTCGTAGATGATCTCGATGTGGCGCGGCAGCACGCGGGCAAAGAGATCCAGCGGCCAGCGCTCCAGCGCCTCGGGCAGCAGGGTGTGGTTGGTGTAGCCGAAGGTGCTGCGCGTGACCGACCAGGCCGGCGCCCAGTCCATGCCGTGCTCGTCCACCAGCAGGCGCATCAGTTCGGCGATCGCCACCGCCGGGTGGGTGTCGTTCAACTGCACGGCGAACTTCTCGTGGAAGCGCTCCAGCGGGATGCCCTGCACGCGCATGATGCGCAGCATGTCCTGCAGCGAGCAGGAAACGAAGAAAAACTGCTGCTCCAGGCGCAACTCCTTGCCCTGCACCTGCTCGTCGTTCGGGTAGAGCACCTTGCTGATGTTCTCGGAGACCACCTTCTGCTGCACCGCGCCGTAGTAGTCGCCGCGGTTGAAGGTGCCCAGGTCGAAGGACTCGGGCGCCTCGGCCCGCCACAGGCGCAGGGTGTTCGCGGTGTTGTTGCGGTAGCCCAGGATCGGCGTGTCGTAGGGGATGCCGAGCACGGTGCGGCGCTGCGCCCAGCGCACCCGGTGGCGGCCG
>DATMWM010000334.1:0-3923 GCA_035562535.1 Rhodocyclaceae bacterium
GGATCAGGCCGATCATCGAATAGATGTTGAGCGTCTGGTCGAACAGCCAGAGCGCCGCCACCCCGCCCACGATCGCCAGCGGTTGCGCCAGCATCACGACGAAGGGCTGGCGGAACGAATCGAACTGGCTGGCCAGCACCATGTAGAGCAGGATCAGCGCCAGGGCGAAGGTGAAGGTCATGTACTTGATCGTCTTGCCGAACTCCTCGGCCTGGCCGATGAACTTGATCTGGTATCCGGGCGGCAGCAGGTCCGCGGCCGCGGCGCGCACCGCTTCGACCGCCTCGCCCAGCGGCAGCGTGGGCGTGGCGTAGAACGTGGCCGCGTACTGCAGGTCGAAGCGGCCGATCACCGCCGGCCCGAGGGTTTCGCCGAATGTCGCGACCGAGTCCAGCCGGACGAGCTTGCCGTCGCGCGAGCGCAGGAAGATCTTGGACAGGTCGGACGGCTGCGAGAACTCGCCTTCGCGGCCCTTTACCCGGATGTCGTAGCGCTGGCCGTCTCCCGGCTCGTCGTTGAACTTGGCGATGTCCACGCCGCCCGTTAGCATGTTGACCGCCAGCGCCACGTCGGCCGAATTCAGGTTCGCCGCCGCGATGCGCTCGCGGTCGGGCTTGAACACGAGCTGCGGCAGGTCGAGCTGCAGGTCCGTGTCCAGCCGGCCCAGGCCGGGCTGGGTCGCCAGCCTGGCCTGCAGCTCCCGGGTCAGCCGGCCCACCTCCTGCAGATTGTCGCCGGCGAGGACGAACTGCAGCGGCTCGCCGCGCTGGCCCTGCACCAGCGGGTAGGGCGCGGCGAAGGCGCGCGCGCCGGGGATCTCCGCCAGCTCGCGCCTGACCACGGGGATGATGTCCTGCTGGCGCAGCTGCCGTTCGCCGCGCGGCGCCATGCGCACCACCACCAGACCCTGGTTCACCTGGCCGGCCGCGCCCAGCCCGATGATGACGAACTCGGTCACGATCTCCTTGTGGCGGTTCAGCACGGCCTCGACCATGCGCAGTCGTGAATCCGTGTAGTCGATCGAGGAACCGAGCGGGGTGCGCAGGTAGACCAGGAAGCGCCCCTCGTCCTGGTCGGGCGCGAAGGTCTTGCCGATCTGGCCGAAGAACCAGGCGCTGCTGCCTACCGTGGCCAGGGTGATCGCCACGACCAGCCAGCGATGGCCGAGCGCCAGCGCCAGCAACCTGCGGTAGCCGCGGTCCATGCCGGAGAAGAAGCGGTCGAAGGCGTGGTAGATGGGGCCATGCTGCCGGGCCACCTGCAGGTAGCGCGAGCACAGCATGGGCGTCAGGGTGAGCGAGACGAACAGCGAGACCAGCACGCCGGCGGTGACCACCACGGCGAACGAGCGGAAGAACTGACCGATGATGCCCGAGAGGAAGATCACCGGCGCGAAGATCGACACCAGCGAGAGCGTGGCCGCCATCACCGCGAACACCACCTCCCGGCTGCCGTTGATCGCCGCGGAGACCGGGTCCGGGTCGAGTTCCTCACGGTGGCGGTAGATGTTTTCGAGCACCACGATCGCGTCGTCGACCACCACGCCGATCAGCAGCAGCAGGGCGAGCATGGTGAGCGAGTTCAGCGTGTAGCCGGAGAAATAGATCACCGCGATCGCGCCCATCAGGGAGACCGGGATGGCCAGCGCAATGATCAGCGTCGAGCGGAACGAGCGCAGGAACAGCCACACCACCAGCGCCGCAAGCAACGTGCCTTCGACCAGGTGCTCCTTGAGCGAATCGATGATCTCGACGATGAAGGTGGCGTCGTTGGACACCACGGTGATGCGCATGCCCGGTGGCAGTTGCGGGCGGATCTCGTTCTCGACGCGATCCAGGATGCGGTCGATGATCGCCACGGTGTTGGTGTTGGCGACCTTCACCATGCCCAGGCCGATGGTGGTCTCGCCGTTGAAGCGTGCGAGCTGCCGGTAATCCGTCAGCCCGTCCTCGACCTGCGCGATATCGCCCAGCCGCACCGGGGCGCCGTCGCGGTAGGCGACGATCATCTGTTCCAGCTCGTCCGCCTTGTGGAATTCCAGGTCCAGCTTGACCAGGCTCTCGGTCGCTTTTCCGACGACGAAGCCGCCCGCCAGTTGCAGGTGCTCGCGCGCGAACGCGTCGCTGATGTCCTGCGCGGTCACCGACAGCGCGGCCATTCGGGCGGGCAGCAGGTTGACCCGGATGGTGCGGTCGCGCCGTCCGCCCAGCCGCACCTCGCCGACCCCGTCTATCGTCTCCAGGCGCTTCTTGACCGTGTTGGCCGCATATTGATTGAGCTGCTGCTGGGTGCGGTCGCCCTGCAGGGCGAGCCACATGATCGGCTGGGCATTGGTCTCGACCTTGGCCACCACCGGCGGATCGACGTCGTCGGGCAGGCGCCGCAGAACCTGATTGACCTTGGCCTGGACCTCGTTGAAGGCAACGTCGATCTTCTTCTCCAGATTGAAGGTGATGTTGATCACCGACACGCCGGGCGAGGAGGTCGACTGGATGTGCTCGATCCCGGGCACCGAATTCACCGCGCTCTCGATGAGGTTGGTGACGCTGGCATCGACGATGTCCGGGTTGGCGCCTTTCAGCGCCGTGGTGATCGAGATCACCGGAAACTCGATGTAGGGGTAGCGGTCCATGCCGAGCCGCTGGTAGCCGATGAGGCCCATCAGCACGAGAACCGCGTTCAGCATCCACGCCAGGACGTGGCGGCGGATCGACAGTTCGGGCAGGGTCACGGCTTTTCGGCCGCCTCAGGAGGCGGGCTTGGACGCGGGTGCGGGCTGCTGCGCCGCCGGCGCGGCGCCGGACTCGACCACCGTGACCGCGGCGTTGTCGGTCAGGAAACCGGCGCCGTCGAGCACGACGCTCTCCCCGCCGCCGAGGCCCGCGGTGATCTCGACCGTTCCGCCCTGTTTGGCGCCGGTCTGCACCGGCCGCTGGCGGGCCCGCCCCTCCGCGACGACGTAGACCACCTTGCCGGCCGGACGCATCACGACGCTGGTCTCGGGCACGACGATCGCGCCTTCCTTGCGGGCGACGACGACCTTGGCATCCACCGTCCCGCCGGCCAGGAATCCCGGCGCGTTGTCGAAGCGCACGATGACGTCGACCGCGCGGCTGACCTCGGTTACCGACGGCCGGATGTCGTCTACGGTCCCTTCGATCACGCGTCCGGGTTCCTGGGGCGAAGTCAGGCGCACCGGCAGCCCGGGCTTCATGCGGCTCGCGGCGGATTCGGGGAAAGGCAGATGGGCGCGCATGCGGCGATTCGAAACCATGCGCACGATAGGATCGCCCACCTTCACGTAGTCGCCGGGAGCGACGATCTGGACTTCGACCGTGCCGTCCACCGGCGAAGTGATCCGCGTCTTGGACAGGGTGCTCCTGCCTCCCGCAGCGCGGGCCCGCGCCGCGGCCAGCTGCTCGCGCAGCGCACTGCGCTGGGCGATCGCGTCGTCCAGGGCGTTCTGCGAGATGAAGCCGCGCTGGACCAGGTTCTCCTGGCGCTTGACCAGCCGCTCCTGCTGTTCGAGCAGCGCCTCGATGCGCCTCACTTCCGCGGTATCGACGCGCTGCTGGATCGCCGGATCTGTGTCGTCGACCAGCGCCAGCGGGTCGCCTTTGTTCACCCGCTGGCCGGCCCGCGTGAAAACTCTGACGATCCGCCCCGCGACCTCCGCGCCGACCCTCGGGTCCACCAGCGGCTCCAGCGTGCCGACCGTGTTTTCCGTGACTTCGAGCAGCGCCGGCCTAGCCTCGGCCACGGTGACGAGCACCGGCGCAGGGGCGGCATTCTTCTTTTCTACTTTGGGTCCGCAGCCGGCTGCCAGCGCAGCGGCGGCGACAAGTGCCGCGCAGGACCGGAGCAGCCGCGCGCGCGAACCGCGGAAGTCCGGAACGCCCCGCCGCCCGCGCCCGTCTTTCGTC
>DATMWM010000335.1:0-2091 GCA_035562535.1 Rhodocyclaceae bacterium
AGATAGCGCCAGCCGTGCGCCAGTGCGTCGAGCAGGCGTTCGCCGCGTCGGTCGCCGGCGAACACCCGCAGCAGCAGGAGCTGGCGGGGCCGCGTCGGCCGCAGCAGCCGGCGGGTGGCCGCCCGCCGCACGACCTGGAAGACCGGCAGCGCCAGCAGGCCGAGGATGCCCCAGCCGCCGAGCGTCCAGCCCAGGCGGATCGAACCGAGGACGGCGAGCACCAGCACCCAGGCGTCCGCCTGGAACTCGAGATCCGAAAACCGCTTGGCCTCGTAGGCGCGGGCCAGCGCCCGCAGGATCCACAGCCCGAGCATGAGCAGTGCGGCCAGCAGCGCCAGCGCCGCCGCCCAGGCGTAGGGTTTGAGCGCCAGGTCCTGCGAACACAGAAGGATCGAGCCCCACAGGGAGAAGGCCCAGCTCGCCCCGACCGCCAGCAGCAGGCTCGCCACCAGCAGGATAGGCACCACCGAGCGCAGCCGTCGCTGGCCCACCACCAGGAACAGGGCGAAAGGCGCCAGCGTGGTCAGCGCGAACGAGGCGGCCAGCTGGGCCGGGGTCGGGCCGAACGCGAGCATGGCCGCGTGCATGCCGGCGCTCGCCGCCAGGAAGACCAGCCCGCCGGGGACCACCTGCCTGTGCGGCGGCAGGCCGAACAGAAGGATCACCGGTACGGCCGGCAGCAGCGTGACCGTGACCATGAACGCGGTGCGCATCGGCAGCAGTTCCATGCCCTGGGCGGCCAGCAGCAGGACCGCGTGGGCGGCCGCGTAGGCCAGGATGCCGAGCGATGCCGCGGCCAGCGAGCGCCGCGGACCGGAACGCGCCCTGGCCAGGGCCTGTTCGGCGCTTTCCGGCGATCCCGCCGGAACCGGGCCCGCTGGAGCGTCGTCCACCGGGCCCGGCTCGGCGCGGGGGGCGCCGCGCACATTCATCAGGGCGGTCACGCGCCGCCCGTAGCCCCAGAGCAGCAGCGGGGTGAGCAGGGCAGCCAGGATCAGCGCCGCGGCGAGCGTCCCGGCGATGAAACCGGGCCACAGCCCGGGGTTGTCGAGGAAGAAGACCGAGCGCGCGACGCAGTCGAACATGGGCGGCCGCGGACCGGCTCAGCCCGGCAGCCGACCGGACCAGTCGCGGGCGAACTGCCAGGCCACCCGGCCGCTGCGCGAACCGCGCATCAGCGCCCATTGCAGCGCCTCGTCCCGGGACTCGGGGATGCGCGCCTCGGGCACGCCGAACACCTTGAGCCAGTGCGCCACGATGTCCAGGTAGGCGTCCTGGTCGAAGGGGTAGAACGACAGCCACAGCCCGAAGCGCTCCGAGAGCGAGATCTTCTCCTCGGTCGCCTCGCCCGGATGGATCTCGCCGTCGATGTGGCGGGTGGCCAGGTTCTCGTCGTGGTACTCGGGCATCAGGTGGCGGCGGTTCGAGGTGGCGTAGATCAGCAGGTTGTCCGGCACCGCGGCCACCGAGCCGTCGAGCACGCTCTTCAGCGCCTTGTAGCCGGGCTCGCCGGCCTCGAAGGACAGGTCGTCGCAGAACACGATGAAGCGCTCCGGCCGGCTGGCGACCAGGTCCACGATGTCCGGCAGATCGATGAGATCGCCCTTGTCCACCTCGATCAGGCGCAGCCCCTTCTTCGCGTACTGGTTGAGCAGCGCCTTGATCAGCGAGGACTTGCCGGTGCCGCGGGCGCCGGTGAGCAGCACGTTGTTGGCGCCGCGCCCCTCGACGAACTGGCGGGTGTTGGCGTCGATGCGGCGCTTCTGAGCGTCGATGTCGCGCAGGTCGGCAAGCCGGATGCGGTGCAACTGGCGCACCGGATCGAGCCGGCCGCGGCCGCTGGACTTGCGCCAGCGGAAGGCCGCCGAGGCCTTCCAGTCCGGCTCGGCCGCCGGAACGGGCAGGAGCGCCTCGACATGCGCGAGCAGCGCCTCGGCGCGGGCGACCAGGCGTTCGAGTTCCTTCATCTCATTCGTCCCCGGACTTTCCGGGCGGGCGGCGCAGCGCCCACCACAGCAGCGCGAGCAGCAGCACGGGCAGGCCGAGTTCGATCAGTGCGAGCCATTTCATCGGACGGGACGGGGAGGGCGG
>DATMWM010000336.1:0-2459 GCA_035562535.1 Rhodocyclaceae bacterium
GTCCCCCGCCCCGGCTGCGCCGAAGGAGCCGCCGCCCCCCGCGGGCGAGGCGCTGGTGCTGCTCTCGCTGCTGCAGGAGAAGGGCCGCTTCCTCGACTTCCTCATGGAGGATATCACCGCCTACAAGGACCCCCAGGTCGCCGCCGCCTCGCGCGTAGTGCACCAGGGCTGCAGCGCGGTGATCCGGGAATTCCTCGACGTGAGCCCGGTCCACGAGGGCAAGGAAGGCGACCGGGTGAGCATAGACAAGTCCGCCGAGCCGGGCCGCTACCGGATGGTCGGCAAGGTGCTCGGCGAGCCGCCCTACGCCGGCGTGGTGATCCATCGCGGCTGGAAGACAACGAAGCTCGCCCTGCCGCGCATCACCCGCCCGGTCGACCCGGCCGGCCCGAACACGATCACGCCGGTCGAGGTCGAGATCCGCTAGGCACGCCGGCGGCGCACACCGGACCGGCAGGCGGAAGCGCTGCGCCGCCGGTCCGCCATCCAATCGAACGAGACGATCCAGATCATGACAAAGAGATTCAGCCTGGGCATCGACCTCGGCACGTCCAACTCCAGCCTGTCGATTTGCGAGGTGGACGGCGGTCACGCCGAAGGCATCGACATCACCCAGATCCTCTCCCCGGGGGTGGTCGGCGAGAAGCCGCTGCTGCCCTCGGCCCTGTACATCCCCGCGCCCGGCGAATGCGCCCCGGGCAGCCTGGCCCTGCCCTGGGATCCCGCGGGCGCGGAAGGCCCGGTGGTCGGCGCCTACGCCCGCGAGCAGGGCGCGCTGGTGCCGGACCGGCTGGTCGCCTCGGCCAAGTCCTGGCTGTGCAATCCGCACATCGACCGCTACGCGCCCATCCTGCCCTGGAAGTCCGAACTGGCCGAGGGCAGGCTGTCGCCCTTCGAAGCCTCGCGCCGCTATCTCGAACACATGCGCCGGGCCTGCGAGCAGCATCTGGCCGCCCGCGACGCCGCCGCCGGGCTGGATGACTGCCAGGTGGTGCTCACCGTCCCCGCCTCCTTCGACGAGGTGGCGCGCACGCTGACCCACGAGGCCGCCGCGGCCGCCGGCCTGGGCAGCGTCACCCTGCTCGAGGAGCCCCAAGCGGCGTTCTACGCCTGGATCGCGCATTCCGAGGCCGGACGCGGCGCCGGCCACTGGACCGAGCAGGTCGCCGCCGGCGACCTGATCCTGGTGGTGGACGTGGGCGGCGGCACCGCCGACTTCAGCCTGATCGCCGTGGCCGAGGCGCCGGACGGCCTGTCGAAGGCCCTGGAACTGCATCGCATCGCCGTGGGCGAACACATCCTGCTCGGCGGCGACAACATGGACCTGGCGCTCGCCTACGCGCTGCAGGGCAAGCTGGAGGCCGAGGGCCACGAGATCGACGCCTGGCAGTTCCTCGCGCTGGTCCATGCCGCGCGCATGGCCAAGGAGAAACTGCTCGGCGACGAGTCGGTGGACGAGGTCCCGATCGCCGTGCCCTCGCGCGGCGCCAGCCTGTTCGCCAAGACCATCGCCACCACGCTCGGCCGCGAAGAAGCCGTGGCGCAGCTTCTGGAAGGCTATTTCCCCCTGACCCGTGCCGACGAGCTGCCGGCCCCGCGCAAGTCGGTCGGCCTGCAGGAGTACGGGCTGGACTACGCCACCGAGCCGGCCCTGTCGAAGCACCTGGCGCGCTTCCTGCGCCGCGCGCTGGAGAACGTGAAGTCGGACGCGCAGTTGAGCGCGCTGATCGGCCCGCGCTTCGACGCCGAGCGCGACGCGATCCTCAAGCCGACCGCGGTGCTGTTCAACGGCGGCGTGTTCGAGGCCGGCATCTTCCGCCGCCGGGTCATCGACCTGCTCGGCGCTTGGCTGGGCGCGGAGGCTGGGCTCAAGGAACTGGAAAGCGCCGGCCTGGACATCGCCGTGTCGCGCGGCGCCGCCTACTACGGCGCGGTGCAGGCTTCCGGCAAGGGCATCCGCATCCGCGCCGGCACCTCGCGCTCGTATTATCTCGGCATGGAAAGCCCGGCCCCGGCGGTGCCCGGCTACGTCCCGCCGGTCAAGGGCATCTGCATCGTGCCCCAGGGCACCGAGGAAGGCACCGAGCTGGAGCTGGCGGGCCGCGAGTTCGGCCTGGTCACCGGCGAGGCGGTCGAGTTCCGCTTCTTCGCATCCGAGATCCGCGCCGGCGACCGGGTCGGCGACGTGGTGCCGAACGCCGCCAAGTCGCTGGAGGAACTGTCCAGCCTGACCATCACCCTGCCCCCGGTGTCCGGCAGCGCCGAGCCGGTGGTGCCGGTCAGCCTGCACCCGGTGGTCACCGAACTCGGCACGCTGGAGCTGTGGATGCAGCACACCAAGTCGGACCGCCGCTGGAAGCTGGAATTCAACCTGCGGGCGAGGGACTGAACCGGCTCTCCGAGTTCCGGCGATGAGTACCCCGCGCTACGCCATCGGCATCGACCTGGGCACCACCAAC
>DATMWM010000337.1:0-3024 GCA_035562535.1 Rhodocyclaceae bacterium
CCGCAAGGTGAAGCGGGTACTGCGGCGCAGCCGCCCGCGCCGCGGCCGGCCAGACCCGCCGACGGCAGGGACAGGCAGAAGTCGGAGCGACTCCGCCAGCGGGAAGCAGCCGAGGCGGCCAGGCGGGCTGCCGCCCAGCCCGCACCGCCGCCGCCCGTACCCGCCGCGGACCCGGCTCCGGCACCCGCGCCCGAGCCCAAGCCGTTATCCCGCTGGGACCGGATGGCGCAGGAGAACAGCGCCTGCGAGGCCGAGAGCTTCTTCGCCCGGCTGGCCTGCAAGGAGAAAGTGCGCTGGAAGTATTGCCCGGGCTACTGGGGCAAGGTGCCCCAGTGCCCGCAGGCGACCGACCAGTCAGGCGGCGGCTTAACGGTAGGCGCAGCGGGCCGGCCGCCTACGGGAGTTCCTCCACCTTGAGCAGGATGCGGCGCACCTGCTGGCCGGCGCGGGTCGAAAGGGTGGTGCCGCCCGAGCGCTCCGCGCCCGTGTCCAGATTGGCTCCGCCCAGGGCGATCCATTCGCCGAGCCGGCCGCTCACCGTGGTGGACAGCCGCGCGGAATGCACCACGCCCGGTTCCACCCGCGACAGCGATTCCTGGCGCGGGCTGATCTCCAGCGTCACGCGCTCGCCCGAAAGCTGCGGCCGGGCGTAGAAACCGCTGGCGATGTCGCGATAGACCACCGACCGGGATACCGCCGCGCCGAGCGGGCCGACGGCGAACTCTTCGAAGGGAACCGGGAACGAGGTGCCGACCGCGATCAGGGCGCGGCCACCCTCGACCACCTGGACCTGCTGCGAGCCCCGGTCGGCCGCCGACCCGCGCGTGCTCCAGACCCTGCTGCCCGCGGCGCCGGCCGACCCGCCGTCGGCCTGGTTGTCGTGGCGCACGGTGATCATCAGCCGCCGCGGCGCGGTGTCGATCGCCGCCAGCGCCTGCCTGATCTGGGCGCGGTTCTCGGCCGAGGCGCGCACGAACAGCCTGTCGTTCATGCCCGAGATCGAGCCGCCGGATTCGAGCAGCGGCCGCAACACCTCGATCACCTGGTCCGCGCTGCGGTGGCGCAGGGCGATCACTTCCATCTCGGCGGCCGTCGCCTGCCCGGCGAGCAGCAGGATCAGGGCGAGGACTGCGTGCCTCATTGGGGTCTCCCCGGTGAGATTGGAGCATCTTCCCGGTCCCGCCGCAAAACGCAAGCCGGAAAAGCGGCGCGAAGGCGCGCTACACCGCGGTGCAGGCGGCTTCCAGCGCCGCCAGGAAGTCGTCCAGGCCGGACGCGTCGAGGTGGTCGATGCCGGCGGCGATGCGCCGCCCGCCGCCGCCGAACCGGCGGCAGACCTCGTCTGCGCTGTTTTCGGAGCCGGCCGGCATCCTCAGGCTGACCATGAGCGAGCCGCGGCCGTTCGGAACGATCACCGCGTGGGCGCGCCGCGGGTCCACCCCGGCAAGGTGGTTGGCGAAGCTGCCGATCACCCGGCGGCTCCAGGCCCGGTCCGGCAACCGGTGCGCGGTGCAGCCGCGCCGGTCCATCAGCGCCGGGACCGCCAGCGCGTCTTCCATGTCCGCAGCCCGCGCCTGCTTCAGCCGCGCGAACACCGGCTCGCGCGCGATGCAGGCCAGCGGATCCGCGTACCCGCGCAGCATGCGGTGCAGGTCGGCCGGGGCGTAGACCAGGTCGGCCTCGGTGGTGCCGTACGCGTTGTAGTTCAGGCTCTCCCCGAGTTCCTTGAGCAGCGCGACCGCCGCGCCGTCCAGGCCCAGGCTCAGGGCCAGCCGGTGGGCGGTGGCCGAGAGGTTGTCGCCGAAGGCGCCGACCACCGCCCAGGCGCGGAAGCGCCCGTCGAGCAGGCGGTCCGCGATCGCGCTGGTGCACACCTCGGGCGCCGGGTCGATCCGGCAGTCGAGCAGCGGATGCACCGGAATCTCGCCGGCATAGTGGTGGTCGATGTAGCGCACGCGCACGCCGCGCGCCAGCAGCGCGAGCAGCGCCGGGCGGTTCGGGTCGAGCGAGATGTCGAGCGCGGTGACCGCATCGCCCGGCGCGGCAGCGACCCGCGCGAGCAGCGCGTTGTCGCGCTTCACCCCGGTGACGATCTGCGCGTCCAGCGGCTCCGCCAGGCGCAGTTGCTGCAGGGCGCACAGGCCGTCGGCGTCGCCGTTGAACACATCCCAGTGGGTCATGCGATCTCCTCCAGCGCCCGGGCGACCCGGGCCGCGATCTCGTCGGCCGTCTGCCGGCCGGTGTCGACGAACAGCGCCGCGGCCGCCTCGTCGGCCGCGGGCGGCTCCAAGCTCGTCAATTGGCGCTCCAGCACGCCCGCCGTGGCCTCCGAGGCGTCCGTCCCGGCCTGCTCGCGCCGCCGCACGCGCCGGCGCATTTCCTGCGGTTCGGCGGCGCAGGCGACCAGCAGGTGCGGCACGCCCGCCTGCTCGGCCGCCCGGCGCAGCAGGTCGCGCTGCCAGCGCGCCAGGCAGGCGGCATCGACGATCGCCGTGTAGCCGCCCGCCAGCACTTCGCCCGCCAGCCGCGCCAGTTCGGCATAGGTGGCCCGCGTCGTCTGCTCGGCATAGATGCCGCCGCCGAGCCCGGACGCCGAGCGCTCCGCCGCCGCGAGCCCGGACAGGCGCTTGCGTTCCACGTCCGAGCGCAGGCGCACCGCGCCCAGGCGTTCGAGCAGCGCCTGGGTGACGGTGGTCTTGCCGGCACCCGAGACGCCGTGGGTGAAGACCAGCGCCGGGCGCCTGCCGCGGATGCACGCCGCCGCGTGGTCCAGGTAGGCCGTGTAGGCGGCGAGCGCGGCGGCGCGCTCGTCCTGGCCGAGATGTTCCTGGCCGGCGCGGATGCGCGCCACCTTGGCCCGCACCATGGCGCGATACGCCCTGTAGTAGGTCAGCACCCGCAGCGCGTCGTAGTCGCCGGTTTGCTCCAGGTAGCCGTTCAGGAAGCGCCAGGCGTAGTCCGGCCGGCCGCGCTCGCCCAGGTCCATGAACAGGAAGGCGATCTCGCTGGCCACGTCGATCCAGT
>DATMWM010000338.1:0-3301 GCA_035562535.1 Rhodocyclaceae bacterium
CGGCGTGGCGATCGGCGTGGCCGAGAGCTTCGTCGCGCTGCCCGAGAGCGCGCGCCCGGCGCCGCTCACCGGCGACCTCTACCTGCTCGCGGTGGGCGTCAATGCGTTTCCGAAGCTGCCGGCGCGCAGCAACCTGGTGTACGCGGTGCGCGATGCGCAGGAGTTCGCCGCGGCGCTGGCCGCGCGCTCGGGCGGGCTGTTCGGCCGGGTCCATGCCAGGGTGATTACCGACGAGGCCGAGGCCAAGCCGGAGCGCGCCGCGATCGAGCGCGCACTGGAATTCGTCCAGCCGGCGCGGCCACAGGACACGGTGGTGATCTTCCTGGCCTCGCACGGCGTCAGCGATGCCGCCGGCAACTACTATTTCGTTCCGCGCGACGCCAGGCCGGAGGATCTGAAGGCGATCGAACAGGCGCGCAGCGCGCAATCGCTGCTGCCCTGGACAGCCTTCTTCGAGGCGCTGCGCGGCGCGGCAGGCCGGCGGCTGCTGATCGTGGACACCTGCCAGGCGCGCAACATCGAGGGCCGCTTCGAGGCCCACTCGCTGATGAAGCGCTCCGCCGCCTCGCTGTTCTCGCTGATCGTCGCCTCCAAGGGCGACGAGGATTCGCAGGAGTATGCTGCGGGCAAGCACGGGTTGTTCACCTACGCGCTGCTGCAGGGCCTGGTCGCGGCGTCGGACGCGAATCGCGACGGCCTGGTATCGGTCGGCGAGGTGTTCGAGGCCGCGCGGCCGGTGGTCGAGCGGCTGCGCGACAAGTCGGTCGGCCCGCAGACGCCGCAACTGATCGCGCCGCCGCCGCTGGGCGACCTGCCGCTGATCAAGGCGGCGCGGCCGTGGTCCGGACCTGCGCTGCAGCCGGCACTCGCGGCCCCGCCCTAAGCGGCTGCGCCGCACCTGGCGTTCACGGCGCGTAGGAAGGGTAGCGGGTTCCGGGCGGACCGATGCGCTCAAGGGCGCGCCGTGGTCAACCCCGTGCGCCGCGGCGCGTCGGACGCTTCGGAGACCCGGCGCTCTTCCGCGAAGACGTGCCGCCATCGGAGTCGCTGGCGGTGTGGGGCGGCGGCTTCTTGGCTGGCATCTTCGTCTGCTTCGCGTGAAGTTGGCGGAAACGCCTTGCCGCCCCGCGGGCGTATTCGAGGTCGGCGGCCGTGAAACCGCCGGGCTGCGCGGGAATCAAGGCAACCAGGGTTTCGTATACGTCCGCGATCTCGTCGAGCAGGTTCGGATCGGCCCCGTCACGGCGCATCTTGCTGCTCAGGGCGATGCCCAAGTCCCAGAACGCCGCCGCGTAGGCCGGAGCGAGCGCGGTGACGTAGCGCCCGATCTCGATCGCCCGGTCGAAATCCTGCATCGCGATGAAAAGGTTCGCCTGGCCGTTCAGTGCGCCGAGGTTGCCGGTGTCGAGCGCCCGCGCCGCGTTGAAGTAGCGCATCGCCCGGGCGAAGCTCTCGTCCGCGCGCGCGGTCTCGCCGCGGATATCGCTCACCTGCCATTGCGTCTTCTCGATGTAACCGAGCAGGGTGAGCAGCGAAGGACTGTCCGGCTCCTGCTGGAGGCCGTCCAGCGCCACTAGGCGGCGCGCCTCCTGGAGCCGGCGTTGAGCGGAGAGCAGCCCGTCCGGCTGCTCGATCCAAGTCATCGCGTCGGCTTGCAGGTGCTGGGCCTCCACTTCGATATCCCGGACCGACAGCCGCGGCATCTCGCCCAACTGCCTGACATGTTCCATTACCTGCGCCAAGGGCATGTCCAGCTTGCCGATGGCCTCGTTGAGGTCCGCCATCTGGTTCGCCACTGCGGCCGTTGCTTTGGCGGCGAGGTCCTCCGATGTTGCGAAAAAGCTCACCAGGAAATCCCGCCCAAGCTCGCTCCGGAGGGCGACGATCCGCTCGGCGTCCTCGCCGCCCAGACCGGGCGGCCGCGTGTTCTCGTCCCGCAGGAAGATTAGGCACGCCCTGCCGTGCGATTGCGCCTCGCGAAATTCAAGTTCGGTGATTGACCGGTCCTGGCCCGGTGGAATGTAACCGTAGCGCCAGCCGAACAGTCCGACGTAGATGTCGCACGAGCGCACGTCCTCCAGGCAGGCGTCCAGCGGCCGCTTGTCCCGGGCGACGTAGTCCTCCATGGCCCGTACCTCGTGGCTGCGCAGCCGATGCAGGGCCCGATACACCGCCTCCCGTTCCCCCGCGAGATCGCTGTAGGTGGAGGACAGATAGATCCTCATGCGTGCCCCCGAATGTCGTCGTGTCGGGCCGGAAACTGCGCGGTGGGGCGCTCCTGCACCCTCGCGGCCGGATCTGCGGATCGATCGCGAGGGGGACGCCCGTTCTCTCCCGGTTCCGGTTTCCCGCAATGGTGTCGCTGGCAGTCAATATAGCTCGCCTTGCCGAATCCCCAATGACGCCGATCAATCGGCCGGCAGAGCAGAACTTGGTTGCGCGGCCGAACAGATGGGCATTCGAAAGGAGGCATTGTGTCGGGCGCCTAGTTCTCGGCAAGGGTAGGGCCGTGCAAAACGGGCGCTGGGACTGTTGATCCGGACGGCGCAGCCGGGATCCAGGCGGCGATCATCAGTCTGGAACGAAGTGTCGGTACGGATAATTCTGTTTTTCTTTTCTGTCGAGGTTCGCTAACCTGCGCGGACTTGCACCCGTTTGCAACAGGAGACCTCAATGAAATCTCTCGCAGTGCTCGCCGCCGTGCTGACCCTGGGGCTGACGCTTGCCGCCGGCGAAGCCGAAGCAGCCAAGCGCCTGGGCGCCGGCAAGTCCGCCGGCATGCAGCGCCAGATGACCCCGCCGGCCAAGGCCCCCGAGGCCGCGCCCTCGCCGATGCAGGCCGCGCCCGCCGCGGCGGCGGCAAAGGCGCCGGCAGCCGCGCCGCAGGCGGGCCGTTCCTGGATGGGGCCGATCGCCGGCCTGGCCGCCGGCCTGGGTCTCGCCGCCCTGGCCTCCCACCTCGGCTTCGGCGAGGAACTGGCTTCCTTCCTGATGATGGGTTTGATCGCGCTGGCGGTGATGGCCGCGATCGGCTTCTTCCTGCGCAGGCGTGCTGCCGCCGGGCAGCCGGCGCTTGCCGGGGCCGGGCGTCTGCAGTACGCAGGCGCTGCGCCCGGTGCGGGCGCCCCGGCAGCGCGAAACGCCGGCCTTTCCGATGTCCCGCTTCCGGTTTCTGGTGGTTCGGGTACGCCGGCGAATGCCGCCATCCCGGCCGGGTTCGACACCGCGGGCTTCGTGCGCAACGCCAAGGTCTACTTCATACGCCTGCAGGCGGCGAACGACGCCGGCAGGCGTATGAAGT
>DATMWM010000339.1:0-7045 GCA_035562535.1 Rhodocyclaceae bacterium
GCGGGCGATTCCCCAATACACCCTGGGCCACCTGGACCGCATGGCGGCGATCGAGGCGGCGGAACGGGCGAATCCGGGCCTGTACCTCTGCGCCAACTACCGCGGCGGGATCTCGGTCGGCGACTGCATCAAGTCCGGCCACGCGATGGCCGAGCGGATCGGCGCCGCGCCCTGAGATCCGGGGGCTCAGAACAGTCCGAGCAGGGCGGCCACCGGCAGCGCCGAGCGCGGCAGCCAGGGCAGGGTCCACAGCCCGCCGTGCAGAGCGCAGTCCATGAAGGGCTGGAGCGGATGGGCCGGCGGCCCGGGGTCGGCGCTGCGCAGGTCGCGCACCAGCAAGGCGGCCATCAGCGCGTTCGCGGTCTCCGGTTCGAACACCTCGACGCCGAAGTGGTGCGCGCCCCGGTAGGCGGCGGCCAGCGCCCGGTTCTTCACCACCGAGCGGGTGCGGGTGGCCGGCGCCACGCGGGCCGAGACAGGGATGCCCTGCGCGCGTGCGGCGAGCGCCCGCCACTGCTGCAGCCGCTTGGCCAGCGCGTAGTTCGGGCCCTGCTGCAGCACCAGTCCGTCCGCGATGCCGGCCTGCATGCCGCCCGAGCCGTCCAGAATGGCGGTCACGTTCGGCACGAACAGCCTGCCGCCGCTGGCCGCGCGCAGCGCCTCCTGCGCCAGGCGCAGGCCGCCGCGCCCGCCCCAGCGCCGCATCGCAATGCGGGCGGTGGGTTCGGGCACGGCATAGACGTCGGTCGGCGTCAGCAGCCAGGCCGGAACGACGTCCCGGCGCCGCTGCAGCAGCGCCTCGACGATCGCATCCATGGCCAGCGCGACCCGCACGTGGGCCTCGCCGTCCAGGTAGGCGTGGCAGCCCACGCACAGCGGCCCGGGCAGGTCCGCCAGCCAGGCGGCGATCTCCGGCGTGTCGGTGAGCAGGTTCGCGCCGGCCTGGACCGCCACCTCCAGGGTCGCGCCGGCGGCCGGTTCGCGCAGCGGGATGGTGACATGGGCGTTGCCGGCTTCCGCCAGGGCCAGGATGCGCCGCCAGAGCGCCGGGTCGGGCAGGTCCACCGCGGCCAGGTTGGCGCGCCAGCGCGTCAGCACCGAAAACGGGCCGAGTTCGGCGCCGGCGCCGAGGACGGCGATATGGCGGTCGGAGAGGTCCAGCCATTCCGGATGGTCGATCACCTCGCCGATCGCCTCGGCGAAGGAGGGTTCCGCGATGCCGGCCTCGACCCAGCGCGACGCCTGCCGGCGCAGGCCGTCCCCGGCCAGCAGGCTCCCGCGGTAGGGCACTTCCAGCCGGGACACGCCGGCGCCGCTCCCGGCCACGGTGACTGACCAGAAGCGCGTGCGCACCGCGTCCGCCATCGCCTCGCGCAGCGGCGCGGCCCGGCCCTCGCGCAGGAACTCGACGCGCGCGTGCAGGGCATCGAGGCCGGCCGCAGCCATCGCGGGGCAGGACCCGCCGTGCGCCAGGCCGAGTTCGACCAGGCGGAGGACATGGGCCGGATAGGCGTGGCGCCAGTCCGGCTCGGCCCCGACCGCGGCCGCGGCTTCGGGCGACACCGCGCCCGCGGCCGCGGCAAAGGCCGCCCTGGCCGTGGCCGACGCGCTTCTGCGGCCATCCGCGCCGGCGGGGAATGCGACACCCCCGGCAACCCCATCGGCGGGCGGCCGCCCGGCCGGCGCTAGCTGCAAGAAATCTCTCCCAGGGCTGGCCGGCGCGGCTTCATTTCGCCTCGGCGATCCTGACCAGATCGGCGTAGGGCGCCGTGCTGCCGTGGCCGCCGGCGAAGCGCTCGGGTTCGATCCCGTACTTCTTCACCGCCGCCACCAGGGCGCCCTGGCCCGGGCTCGGCTTCGCACCCAGGACGTCGCGTCCGGGGCTCCACAGGTCGGTGACGAAGCCCAGCCGTGCATCCGGCACGTAGCCGATCAGCATCGCCTCGGCATGCGGGTTGTCGACCAGCAGGGCGAGCACCTGGCGCTTGCCGTCGCCGACCTTCCACTGCCCGTCCACCTCGACGATCTCGGCCTTGCGCGGCTTGCGCGCGAGCAGATCGGGATGCACGCGATGGGGCGCGGCGAGCACCTCGCGGAAATGCTGCTTCGCGCCCTTGCCGACCACGATCGTCGAGCCTTCCATCGCGACGAAGGTGCGCGTGCCGTTGGCATGGTCCATGTGGTGGTGGGTGAGCACCAGGTACTTCACCGGCTTGCCGGGGTACTTCGCGCGCGCCGCCTCGATCGTCCATTTCGCCTGGTCCTCGCCGATCGGGGCGTCGAACACGACCAGGAACGAATCCAGTTCGACGATCAGCGAGTTGTGGCTGCCGCCCTGCGTCTGGCTGATCCCCGGCGCGACCTCCACCAGTTTCAGGCCGCTGGCCGCGCCGGTGTCGTAGCCGATGCCGTCCGAATCCAGGTAGACGCCAAGGTTCTGGCGCCGCAGCACCCACTGGTAGGGAACGCTGCCGGCCGGCCGCGCGGCGCTCGCCCGGATCTCCGCCGGGATGGCGAAGGCCTCCGCGGCGATCGTCGGGTTCGGCGCCGCCTCGGTGATCCGGGTCTGCACCACGGTCATGCCGTTTAGCACGTAGTCCTGGCCGTGGGCGAGCCTGGCGCCGCCGACATCGCGCCAGTTGGTGAACACCAGGTCGTAGGTCGAGTCGCCGTGGATCGGGTCGGCGTCGATCGTGCGCACGCGCGCGGGCAGCCGGGTGTCCGGGTCGAACATGACGATGAAGTCCTGGTCGCGCCAGCGGTAGCGCAGCGCCGGATGGCGGAGGCCATTGACCGTCTGGTCGGGCGCGGCGGCAAGCGCCTTGGGGGCGGCCTTCATGGCAAGCAGCAGGGTCGGTGCGCTGCGCGCCAGTTCCCGCTGGGCAGCGGCCAGCCGCACCCCGGACATGGCGTGCTGCGGCGGGTCGTTCGCCTGGCTCTGCTTGGTGCGGGTGGTGCTGTCGATGCCCTTGACGTAGCCGGCCTCGGGCGTCACGACCTCGCTGAAGGTGTAGGTGCGCCTGGCCGGGTACTGGTAGTCGCGCACCCAGTCGGTGCGGCTCAGTCCGGCGGGGGTGTCGCGCACCTGCTTGAACGTGGCCACGGCGCCGAAGCGCATCTCGCCGCCGGGCGCGTGGGACTGCTCCGGTTCCCAGAAGCGGGTCACGCCGAACAGTGCGACGCGCTCCAGGCCGGCCAGCGCCTGCTCGCCCCCCAGGGCGCGGATCGCCTGGTCGAGCAACTGCCGCGGCTCGGCCGCGTGGGCTGGTGCGAGCGCCGCCAGGATCAGGGCGGCGAACAGGGTCATGATCGGCTTCATGGCTGCTCCTTTCAGGTTGTTCGACGGGCGGACGTTCGACACCGCCGGGCGCCGCCGCGTTCTGCGCGCGTTCGCGATCCTACAACGCAACCGACGCCGGCAGGCCGGCCGGCGCCCGGGCCCTGCGCCCGGGCTGATGCTCGGGTAATATGCGGGTCTGTTCGAGCCACTTCGCTTCCTGCCCCGATTCCATGACCGCTACCGCCGGGCGGTTCCCGCGTTTCCGGCCGCTCCTGCTCGGCCTCGGGCCGGCGCTGGCAATCGTCGCCTTCCAGGAACTGATGGCGCTGGCCGGCCTTCGCCTGCCCAATCCTGCGCCCTTGTTCTTCGTCGCCGTGGTCTATGCGGCCTACGCCGGCGGCTGGGTTGCGGGGACGGCCGCAGCGCTGGCGACCCTGGCCTATACCGTCGGCGTGCTGTTGTCGGGGGCGGGGGCCGGCGCGCCCGGTGTTCGGGAGGTACTCGTGCGCATCGCGGTGCTCGCCCCGTCGCTGGCCGCGGTGGTCTGGCTCGTGCATCAGTTGAAGCTGCGCGCCGGCCGGACCCTGGACATCGAGCGCGAGGCGCTGCGCCAGGCGCAGCGCGAGAGGGAACTCGACAACGCCCAGCGCCTGGAGCAGATCCTCGGATCCCTGGACGAGGTGGTGTGGTCCACCAGCCTGGACAGCAGCCAGGTACTGAGCATCAGCGCCGGCGCCCAGCGCCTGTACGGCTATCCGGCGGAGCGCTTTCGGAGCGAGCCCGACCTCTGGCAGCGGCTCATCCTGCCCGAGGACCGGCCGGCGGCGCTGGCGACCCTGGCGCGCGTCGAGGCGACCGGGTCGGCGGACCTCGAATACCGGATCCTGCGCAGCGACGGCGAGGTGCGGCGCGTGCGCGACCGCGTGCGCCTGGTGCGCGATGCCGCGGGGCAGGCGGAACGCCTGGACGGCGTCGTCACCGACATCACCGCCGAGCGCGAAGCGCAGACCAAGCTGCGCCGCCTGACCAGCCTGTATGCGGCCTTGTCGGAATGCAACCAGGCGATCGTGCGGGTGGACGACCGCAACCTGCTGCTGCAGCAGGTGTGCCGGATCGCGGTGGACCACGGCGGGCTGCGCATGGCCTGGATCGGCATGGTCGAAGGCGGCCGGCTGGTCCCGGTGGCGAGCTTCGGCGCCCGGCTCGGCTATCCGGAGGATGCCGATATCCTGCTCGACCCGGCCCAGGATGCAGGCGGCGAGCCGGCGGCCGAGGCGGTGCGCAGCGGAACGCACGTCGTCTACAACGACATCGAGCACTACCCGATGTCGGCGCAGCGGCGCGAGCAGGCGCTGACCTGCGGCTTCCGCGCCGGGGCCGCCTTCCCGATCCGCCGGGACGCGGAGGTCGTCGGCTGCCTCGCCCTGTTCGCCGCCGAGCCGGGATTCTTCGACGACAGGCTGATCAGGCTGCTCGACGAGATGACCATCGACGTCGCCTTCGCCCTGGGCCGCTTCGAACTGGAGGACGAGCGCCGGCGGGTCGCCGACCGGCTGCGCGCCGCCGAGGAGCGCTGGCAGTTCGCCCTGGAAGGCGCGGACACAGGGGTGTGGGACTGGGACGTCGCGAGCGGACAGGTGTACTTCTCGCGGCGCTGGAAATCGATGCTCGGCTACGACGAGGCGGACATCGGCGAACGCTACGAGGAGTGGGAGTCGCGCCTGCACCCTGAGGACCGCGAGCGCTGCGTCGAGCACGTCCGGCGCCACTTGGCCGGCGACACCGCCGCCATCCGCATCGAACACCGCCTGCGCTGCAAGGACGGCAGCTATCGCTGGATCCTGGCGCAGGGCAAGGTGATCGGCCGCACGGCCGACGGCAAGCCGCTGCGGCTGATCGGCACGCATACCGACATCAACCCGCTCAAGGAGCACGAGGCCGCCCTGCGGGAAAGCGGCGAACGCCTGCACGCCCTGTTCCACAACATGGAGGAGGGGGTAGTGCTGCACGAGGTGCTCAAGGACGCGCAGGGGCGGCCGGCCAATTACCTCATCGCGGCGGTCAATCCCCGCTTCGAGGCGCTCACCGGCCTGAGCGCCGAGTCGGTCATCGGCAGGACGGGCGATGTGGCCTACGGCACGCCCTCGCCGCCCTACCTGGACACCTTCGGCGAGGTCGCGGTGAGCGGCAGGCCGATTCACTTCGAGACCTACTTCCCGCCGCTGGACAGGCACTTCTCGATCTCGGTGGCGCCCTGGGGGGCGGGCGGCTTCGCGACCATCTTCACCGACATCTCGCAGCGCAAGCGCGCCGAGGCGGAGATCCTCCGGCTGAATGCCGAACTCGAGCGGCGGGTGGCGGAGCGCACGGCCCAGCTCGAAGCGTCGAACCGCGACCTGGAGTCCTTCAGCTACACGGTGTCGCACGACCTGCGCGCGCCGCTGCGCGCGATCAACGGCTACGCCAGCCTGCTCGTCCAGTCCGAGACCGAGCGCCTTTCCGCCGAAAGCCGCGGCCTGCTGGAGCGCATCGTCTCGAACACGCGCAGGATGAGCCAGCTGATCGACGACATCCTGGAATACTCGCGGATCGGCCGGGCGCGGCTGCGCCCGGTGCCGACCGATCTGAAGCGGCTGGCCGAGGAGGCCGTGGCCGAGCTGCGCGGGCCCTATCCGAATACGCAGATCGCGGTCGGCGCCCTGCCGCGCGCGAACGTGGATCCGGTGATGATGCGCCAGGTGTTCGGCAACCTGATCGGCAACGCGCTCAAGTTCTCGGCCGGCGCCGCGGCGCCCCGGGTCGAGATCGGCTGCCGCAAGGCAGACGGCGGCACCGAGTTCTACGTGCGGGACAACGGGGCGGGATTCGACATGCAGTATGCCGGCAAGCTGTTCGGCATGTTCCAGCGCATGCACGGCGCCGGCGAGTTCCCGGGGACCGGCGTCGGCCTGGCGATCGTCAAGCGCCTGCTGGACCGCCATGGCGGAAGCATCCGGGTCGAGGCGGCGCCCGGCCGCGGCGCCGCGTTTTACTTCACGCTGGGGGCCTGATGCGGATGCTGCCGCGACCCGACCCAGGCTGGCCGCGCCGGCGGGGTGCCCGCGGATGAACGATCCCGCCTGCAAGCCCGCGCCCGGCCGAGCCTGGCGGCCGGAGGCGATCGCGCTGGCCTACGCGCTGGCCGCCGCGCTCTGGGTCCTGGCGACCGAGCGCCTGTTCCCAGGCGCCGGCGAGCCCGCGTCCCAGTTCGCGGTTCGCGGCCTGATCTTCGTCTGCGTCACCGCGGCGCTGCTCTACCTGGTGCTGCGCCTCGGCCGGCGCGGCGAGGCGGCGCGCATCGCGCGGCTCGAGCAGCAGGCCGGCGGGTTTCTCGCGCTGTTCGAGTCCAATCCGCATCCCATGTGGATCTACGACGTGGACACGCTCGCCTTCCTGTCGGTCAACGATGCGGCGATCGCGCACTACGGCTATTCGCGCGAGGAGTTCCTGAGCATGACGATCGCGGACATCCGGCCGGCGGCGGACGTGCCGGCGCTGCTGCGCAACGTCGCCCGGGTGGACCGGGGCCTGGACCGCGCCGGCGTCTGGCGGCACCGCAAGAAGGACGGCACCGCGATCGAGGTGGAGATCATCTCCTCCGCCTTGACCGTCGACGGGCGCCGCGCCGAACTGGTGCTTGCCCATGACGTCACGGCGCAGCGCGCCGCCCAGCGCAAGGTCGAGGCGGCCGAGGAACGCCTGCGGCTCGCGCTTTCGGCCGGGAAC
>DATMWM010000340.1:0-4435 GCA_035562535.1 Rhodocyclaceae bacterium
TCGACGAAATAGCCGGTGCCGCCCCAGTTGGCCTGGACGGCAAAGCCGCTCTGGCTGACCTGGTAGACCGTGATGTTCGGGTTGAACGAGACCTGCTGGGCCGCCGAGCCGGCTGTGACCGAGGCGCCGACGTCGGCGCCGGCCTTGCCGCCGAGCTTGAACTGGTCCATCGCCTCGCGCGACTTGAAGACGAAGATCTGGTAGAGGTCCTGGTAGCCCACGCCCGGTCCGGTGCCGGCGCGCGCCGCCCGCATGAAGGTCGGCTTCTTGTTTGCGTTGTCGACGATCACTCCCTTGCCGCGCGCACCCACGACCAGGACCACGTTGACGCTGCTCATGTCGAACACGCCATAGCCGGCGGCGCCCTCGACCGCGGCGCGCGCCTTGGGATCCTGGGCGTAGAGCTGATCGAGGCCGGTCTTCGCCATGCCGAGCAGCGCATCGCGCTCCTTCTGAATCTGTGCCGCGTCGAGATTGCGCTTTTCCGGCGCCTTGTCGGCGCTCTGGCAGCCGGCCAGGGTTACAGCGAGGAGGACGAGCGCCAGCGCGCGGCCGTGCGTGGAGAGTTGGATCATTGGAAGTACCGGTAGGGTGGAAAGAGATCGGGCGAGATCGATTCGCGCGAGGCGCGACTATACCACCGCGGCATCGCCGGCGAGCCGGCGCGCCTGCGCGTTCGCATGCGCAACCGGCGAACGGTGGATTACGGTCCTGCGGACCTAATCCACCCTACGGTCCGCAGTCATTCGTAGGGTGGAATAGCGCCGCAGGCGCGTATTCCACCGTCCGGCGCGAATCGGCCAGGCACCGCTACCAGGGCGCTCAAGGAAACGCCGGGCCGCCCCAAAGTTTCCTTGACCCCCGCGGGGGGCGGGCCGGGCACAGGCCGGCCCTGGGGGCGCTCACAGCCCGCCGCCCCAGCGGTGCTGCCAGGCGATGCCGAGAAGATCGAAGTCGTTGCCGGTGCGCGCCGACACGCCGCTGCTGGCGTACAGCTTGACCGAGTTGAGCCGGTCCACCGGGAAGGCAAGCGTGCCGCCCACCCGCCAGTTCTGCTGCAGGTCGTTGCCGCGGACGCCGCCCAAGGTCGTGCGGCCGCCGGAGAAATGGGTGACGTCGAACGAGGCCCAGACGCCCGAGCGGAAGCTGTAGATCGCGTGCCCCTGCAGCGAGTAGAGAGGATCCTGCGACCGCGTGGCACCGCCGAAGAATTCGTCGTTGTCGGTGAAGAAGGTCACTGCCGCCTGAGCCTCCAGCGTCCAGGGACCGACGGCCTTGGAAACGCCCACCTCCGGCTTGAAGAACCAGCGGTTGGTCCCGATGTTGACCAGCTTGCCCGGGTCGTACTGGCCCCAGGGCACCGAAACCTGCAGGCTGGCGCCCACGATCAGGTCCTGCTCGAAGGCCGCGAACTCCTTGAGGTCCAGCGCCGGCGCCCCGTACAGGTTCACGGACAGCCGGAACCTGGGATCAACCGGGCCGCCGACGTCGCGCTGGACCGGCTCGCCGGCGAACAGCGCGGAGCCGGTCAGCCAAGTGTAGGGCAGGATCGCGTCGAACTTGGCGGACATGCCCCACAGGTCGAGCACCCGCGCATAGGCCAGCAACGCGCTCGAAGTCTTCAGGTCCGGCTCGACGAGCGGCGAGGCCGGGTCGAAGGCGAGTCCGCCCTGCGTGTACACATAGCCGGCGATCAGGAAATTCACGCCGACCGGTGCGTTCGAATAGGCGCGCGGTTCGATCTCCTGGGCGTTCGCCGCGGAGGCGACCGCAAACGTCGCGCACGCCGCGAGTACCGCAATCACGCGTATGGACCGCACCTTCGTTGCCCTACCGGCCCGAGGGCCGCGCCGCCGCATTGCGCGAGGCGCGCAGGCCGTCGACCAGGATGTGCAGGCTGACGAGCAGCACCCAGAGCGGGAAGACCAGCAGAGCCCACTCGACATAGCGGTTGGCGAAGAGCAGAACCAGTGCCGCGGCATAGCCGAGGAAGGCGATCCAGCGGGCGACGAAGCGGGTGCGCAGCGCCAGCGTGCAGGTAACGATGGTGAATACCGCCGCCATCTTGATCGCATAGACGTTCATCGCCTCGTAGGCGACCGCGCGCGCCACCGAGAAGGCGACCGAACCGACCAGTTGGTCGTAGCGGGCGGTATGCGCGATGACGATGCCGCCGAGGAAAGCCGCGGAAACGAACAGCATCGCCAGGAACAGCAGGCCGCTGCCCAGGAACACGGTCGCGAGGAAGCGGTCCTCCTGCGCTCCGAGCCGGTCGCGCAGGACGCCCATGAACCAGAGGAAGGCGATGCCGGCGAAAGGGACCGCGTTCAGCCCGAGTCCCACGACGCCCACCCTGGCACGCAGCCAGACCCCGCCATCGAGCGGGTCCGCCGGGATCGCGTTGCGCAGCAGCAGGAACCCGGAAATCAGGAGCACCGAGAACAGGATTCCGGCGATCGCCGCGGCACGCGGCGCCTTGAGATGTTCGGTCGAGGCGATTGGGTCCATGGGCTCCGATCGGCCGATCGCCACGGCGCCGGATTCAGCGCAGCAGCGCGGTGAGGACCAGCACGTAGAGCGCGCCGACCGCGAGCTGCGCCACGGTGATCGGCACGCCGTAGCGCATGAACTGACCGAAGCTCACCCGTTCGCCGCGCCGGGCACAGATGCCCACCGCCGCCACGTTGGCCGAGGCACCGATCAGCGTGGCGTTGCCGCCCAGCGTCCCGCCGAACATCATGCCGATGAACACCGGCAGCGTGGCGGCCGGCCAGTCGGTGAAGCCGGCGCCGAGCGCCAGCTCCGGCACCGCCTCGGCCGCCACCAGATAGCCCTTCGCCATCACCACCGATGCGGCCACCACCGGAATGTTGGCGAGCACGCTGGACAGAACGCCGATGCCCGCCAGCAGGACCAGGGCGACCAGCGTGTATTCGGCACCGAACCAGCCGTAGAGCTTGAGCGACAGGGCCTGCAGCAGGCCGGTCTTGGTGAAGCCCTGCATCAGGCACATGATCGCCGCGATGAACACCAGCGTCTTCCAGTCCACCGCGCGCAGCACGTCGTCCACCGGTTCGACCCGCGCGCCATAGACCGCCAAGAGGCCGAGCGTGGCCCCGATGATCGCCACCGCCGGCGGCACCAGGTGGACCGGCATCGCCTCGCCGAACAGGAAAAGCAACACCATGAGCGCGAGCACCCCGATCGCCACCACCGCATAGCCCGGCTTGCGCAGCTTCGGCGGGGCGGCCGGGGCGGGCAGGCTGCGGCGGGTCTTCCACACCTCGGGCATCAGCCAGGGCAGCAGCGGCACGATCACCAGCACCGAGAGCAGGCCGCCCAGGCTGACCTGTTTCAGGTACTGCCCGAAGCTCATGCCGATGGCACTGCCGACGATGAAGGTCGCCGGATCGCCGACCAGCGTCAGCAGCCCGGCGGCATTGCTGACGATGGCGGTCAGGATCAGCGGCGGGACGAAGTGCACCTCCAGCGCCTGCGCCACGCGGATGATGACCGGGGCGAGCAGGATCACCGTGGTGGCGTTCGGCAGCACCGCGCACACCACCGCCACCATCGCCACCAGGATCAGCAGGAAGCGCCGCCCGCTGCCCCCGGTTGCGCGCAGGAGCGGTCCGCCCACGCGCTCGAAGATGCCGGTCGTTTCGAGCACGCGCGCCACGACCATGCCGCCGAACAGCAGCGCCAGCGTGCCGCCGGCCGACTGGGCCGCGGCCATGAAGTCGTTGTTGTCCAGGATGCCGACGGCAATCATGGCGCAGACGCCGAGCAGCGTGGCCACCGCCATGTCGACGACATCGAAGGCGATCACCACGATGACTGCGGCGAAGATGCCGATGGTGAGATAGATCTGGAGGTCGGTCATGCTATCGGGGCGGTTCAGCGAAGGGGCGGCGCGATCATCAGCCCGCCCTCGGTCCACAGGCGGTTCAGGCCGCGCTCCATCTTCAGCGGGCTGTCCCGGCCGAGGTTGCGCTCGAACATCTCGCCGTAGTTGCCGACCGCGGCGATGGCGCGCACCGCCCAGTCGTCGCGCACGCCGAGCGCACGGCCGTAGCCGCCTTCGGCGCCGGTGAGCCGGCGCAGGCCCGGATCGCGCGTCTGCGCGAACGTCTGCTCGACGTTGGCGCGGGTGAGTCCGTATTCCTCGGCGGCGATCTGCACGTAGAGGACCCAGCGCACCAGCAGGAACCACTCCTCGTCCCCGCCGAGCACCGCCGGCGCCAGCGGCTCCTTGGAGATGCGCTCGGGCAGGATGACCCAGCCTTGCGCTCCGCCGGGTGCGCGCAGCCGGGCCGCGGCCAGTTGCGAGGCATCCGAGGTGTAGGCAGCGCACTTGCCGGCGAACAACGCATCGGCGGCGCCGGCCGCCGAATCGACCACGACCGGCTCCGCACGCAGGCTGCGGGTATCCAGC
>DATMWM010000341.1:0-7321 GCA_035562535.1 Rhodocyclaceae bacterium
GCGCCCTACGCCATCCTGGACATGTGGGCGAACTACGGCGGCAACGCGCTGGCGGTGCCGGCGGCGAAGCCGACCTCGCTGGACGCGATCGTCGCCTCCCCGACCACCCGCAACTTGGTGCGCGTGTTCTTCCTGCAGGAGCGGCTGAAGGGCTTCGGCAAGGAGTCCGATTTCTCGCCGAAGCACGTGCATGTGATCGGCGCAGGAACGATGGGCGGCGACGTCGCCGCCTGGTGCGCCCTGCGCGGCATGACGGTCACGCTGCAGGACACCTCGGTGGAGCGCATCGCCCCGGCGATCAGGCGGGCCGCGGCGCTGTACGCCAGGCGCTTCCGCGGCGACCGCCGCCAGGCACGCTTCACGCTCGACCGGCTGATTCCCGATCCGCAGGGCAGGGGCGTGGAACGGGCCGATGTGGTGATCGAGGCGATCTCGGAGAACCTGGAGGCCAAGCGCGGCCTGTTCGCGGCGCTGGAACCGCGCCTCAAGCCGGATGCGGTGCTGGCCACCAACACCTCCAGCCTGAAGCTGGAGGACATCGGCACGGCGCTGCAGCGTCCCGGCCGGCTGATCGGCATCCACTTCTTCAATCCGGTGGCCAAGATGCCGCTCGTCGAGGTGGTCAACGGCGAGGGCACGGATGCCGAGATGGTCCGACGCGGGCTGGCGTTCGTGCGGCGCATCGACAAGCTGCCGCTGCCGGTGAAGAGCGCGCCCGGCTTCCTGGTCAATGCGGTGCTCGGGCCCTACCTGCTCGAGGCGATGCGCTGCGTCGAACAGGGCATCCGGCCCGAGGTGGTGGATGCGGCGCTCACCGCCTTCGGCATGCCGATGGGCCCGATCGAACTGGCGGACACGGTCGGGCTGGACATCGCCGTGGCGGCCGGCAAGAGCCTGGCCGGACCCGCCGCTGCAGCCCCCGCGAAGCTCGCCCAGCTCGTACAGGAAGGCAACCTGGGCAAGAAGACCGGCAAGGGCTACTACCTCTGGAAGGACGGCAAGCCGCAGAAGGCCAAGGTCGAGAACGTGCCGGCCGGGCTCGCGGAGCGGATCGTGCAACCCCTGCTGGAGGCCGCGCAGCGCTGCGTCGACCAGGGCGTGGTGGCGGACGCCGACCTGGCGGACGCCGGCGTGATCTTCGGCACCGGCTTCGCGCCCTACACCGGCGGGCCGCTGAACATGCCGGGGCAGGGCCGGCCGGCGTCCGTCAGGGCCGACGCGCCGCCGGCTGCCGGTCCCGGACTGGCCGAGGCGGCCTGACGCGGTGCGCCGGAAATGAGCGGACCGGACGGAACGGCGAAAGACCCGGCATGGCGCCCCGAGGGCAGGCAGCTCACCCTGCGCATGATGCCGATGCCGCCGGACCTGAACCCGTCGGGCGACGTGTTCGGCGGCTGGATCATGGCCCAGGCGGACATCGCCGCGGCGGTGGCCGCGTTCCGGCGCGCCCGCGGCCGGGTGGCCACGGTGGCGGTGAATTCCTTCCTGTTCAGGCAGCCGGTCTCGGTCGGCGACGTGGTCAGCTTCTACGCCGAGATCGTCAAGGTCGGACGCACCTCGATCACCGTGTCGGTCGAGGTCTACGCCGAGCGCAACCCGGCCGAGCCGTTTACGGTGAAGGTGACCGAGGCGACCTTCACCTACGTCGCCCTGGACGCCGAGGGCAACAAGCGCGAGGTGCCTTCGCTTGCGTAGCCCGATGTTGCGTAAATGCTACAGCCCTCCATGCCGGCGCTTGCGTCCAAAAGCGGCGGCGTAGAATCGACGCGCTGTCCAATCGGTCAAGCACTTAGGCAGTATCGTCAGGCATCTCAAGCGGAGGAAAACATGAAACGACAACGACTGATTATCCGGGCCATCCCGGCATTGATCGCGACCGCGTTCTCCGGTTACGCCGCGGCTGCGGGCTTCGCGCTGCTCGAGCAGAATGCGAGCGGCATCGGCAACGCCTACGCCGGCTCGGCGGCGGTGGCGGACAACGCCAGTACGATCTTCTACAACCCGGCCGGCATGACGCAACTGCAGGCCCGAGAGTTCTCGGTCGGCCTGAGCATGGTCAAGACCAGCAACGAATTCACGGACAACGGTTCGATCCCGCTCGCGCTGGCAGGCACCGGGAACGGCGGCGACGCGGGCGGCTGGGGCTTCATTCCGAACGGCTATCTTTCCTGGGCGCTCAACCCGGATCTGTACATCGGCGTCGGATTCGGTGCCCCGTTCGGCCTGAAGACCGAGTACGACGCGCCCTGGATCGGCGCGGCCCAGGCGATCAGCTTCGACGTCAAGACCTACAACATCAACCCGTCGATCGCCTACCGCATCAACCCGATGGTTTCGATCGGCGCGGGCTTCAGCTGGCAAAGGCTGGAAGCGGAATACATCCGTCGCGTCGCAGTCGTGCCGGTTCCGGTCGCGCCGGGGGTTACGGTGCCGGCCGGGGTCGCTGCTTCGACCAACGTGACCCTGGACGCAGACGGAGATGCCTGGGGCTGGAACCTGGGTGCCCTGTTCACCCTGTCGCCGAGCACCAAGGTCGGCGTTTCGTACCGATCCACGATCAGCCACGAGATTGACGGTTCCCTGAGCGTCGACGCGCCGCTGTCCGCGGCTTCGAGCGGCGCGAGGGCGGAGATCAAGCTGCCCGACATGTTCATCCTGAGCGCCACGCAGCAGATCGACCAGCGCTGGGAACTGCTCGGCGACGTATCCTGGACCGGCTGGAGCAGCATCCCCAACGTGCAGATCGTGCGCACCTCCGGAGCGGCTTCCGGCACCATCGCGCAGACGCTGGACACCGATTTCCAGGACACCTGGCGGATCGCGCTGGGCGCGAACTACAAGCTGGACGACATGTGGAAGCTGCGCTTCGGCCTGGCCTGGGACGAGACGCCGGTCAAGGGCGCGTCGACCCGCCTGGTCTCGCTGCCTGACGAGGACCGCTACTGGTTTACCTTCGGCGCCCAGTACGTGCCGGTCAAGAACAACCGGCTCGATTTCGGCATGGCCTATCTTTACGTCCAGGACGCCGACATCGACAACAACCAGCTTCTGACCGGACGCGGCCTGGTAAAGGGCACGTACGAGAACAGCGTCTGGATCTTCGGCGCGCAGTATTCGATGAGCTTCTGATCCAAGCGGCCGCGGCGCGCCTGCGTGCCGCGGCCTTTTTTTCAACCCGCATCAAACGAACGTTTGATCGAAAAACCCGCCCGAAGTGCGGCAACCCGAGCACCGGTTTCCGCGGCGGCCAGGGCAAAGAGGAGGCAGTATGAGCAACTTCATCGTCCGTAAAGTGGCGGTGCTCGGCGCCGGCGTCATGGGGGCGCAGATCGCCGCCCATTGCGTCAACGCCAACGTGCCGGTGGTGCTGTTCGACCTTCCCGCGAAGGAGGGCGACCCGAACGGCATCGTGAAGAAGGCGCTGGACGGGCTGAAGAAGCTCGACCCCTCGCCGCTGGCCACGCGCGACCGGGTGGCCTTCATCGACGCGGCGAACTACGACAGGAACCTGGAGCAACTTCGCGACTGCGACCTGGTGATCGAGGCGATCGCCGAGCGCATGGACTGGAAGCTGGACCTCTACCGCAAGGTAGCGCCCTACCTCGGCGGCTCGGCGATCTTTGCCAGCAACACCTCGGGGCTTTCGATCAACGCGCTGGCCGACGGCGTGCCGGACTCGATGCGCAGCCGCTTCTGCGGCGTGCATTTCTTCAACCCGCCGCGCTACATGAACCTGGTCGAGTTGATCGCCTGCCGCGGCACCGACCCGGCGCTGCTGGACAACCTGGAGACCTTCCTCACCACCACGCTGGGCAAGGGCGTGATCCGGGCGCTGGACACGCCGAACTTCATCGCCAACCGGGTGGGCGTGTTCTCGATCCTGGCGGTGATCCACCACACCGAGCGCCTCGGGCTCGGCTTCGACACGGTGGACGCGCTCACCGGGCCGAGCATCGGCCGGCCGAAGAGCGCCACCTACCGCACCGCGGACGTGGTCGGGCTGGACACCATGGCGCACGTGATCAAGACCATGCAGGACACGCTGCCGAACGACCCGTGGCATCGCTATTTCGGTACGCCGGCCTGGCTTGCCGCCCTGATCGCCAAGGGGGCGCTCGGCCAGAAGACCCGCGCCGGCATTTACCGCAAGGACGGCAAGGAGATCAAGGTGCTCGACCTGGCGGCGCAGGACTACCGCGTCTCCGCCGGCCAGATCGACCCCGAGGTGCAGCAGATCCTCAAAATCAGGAACCCGGCGGAGAAGTTCGCCAAGCTGCACGCCAGCGAGAACGTGCAGGCGAAATTCCTCTGGGCGATCTTCCGCGACGTGTTCCATTACTGCGCCTGCCATCTGGGCGAAATCGCCGACAACGCCCGCGACGTGGACCTCGCCATGCGCTGGGGCTTCGGCTGGCAGCAGGGGCCGTTCGAGACCTGGCAGGCGGCCGGCTGGCAGGACATCGCCAACCGCATCCGCGACGACATCGTCGCCGGGCTGGCGATGAGCAGCGCGCCGCTGCCCGACTGGGTATTCGACGGCCGCCACGGCGTGCACGCGCCGCAGGGCTCCTGGTCCGCCGCGGAGAAGGATCTCAGGCCGCGCTCGAAGCTGCCGGTCTATCGCCGCCAGATCTTCCCGGACCACGTGCTCGGCGAGCGGCTGGACGCGGGCACCACGGTGTTCGAGAACGACGCCGTGCGCTTCTGGAACACCGACGACGAGACCGGCCGCGACGTGGCCATCCTGTCGTTCAAGAGCAAGATGTGCGCGATCGGCCCGGACGTGGTCGAGGGGATCGTCGAAGCGGTGGCGCGCGCCGAAGCCGACTACCAGGGGCTGGTGATCTGGCAGCCGCGGCCGCCGTTCTCCGCCGGCGCCAACCTGGCCATGCTGGCGCCCCTGCTCGAGGCCGGCGACTTCGCCGGGCTGGAGAAGGCGGTGGCCGGTTTCCAGAAGATGACCACCCGGCTCAAGTACGCGCAGGTGCCGGTGGTGGCCGCGGTGAGCGGCCTGGCGCTCGGCGGCGGCTGCGAGGTGGTGATGCACTGCGCGCGCACGGTCGCGGCGCTGGAGTCCTACATCGGGCTGGTCGAGGCGGGTGTCGGCCTGATCCCCGCCGGCGGCGGCTGCAAGGAGTACGCGCTGCGCGCCTCGGAGGCGGCGCAGCGTACCGCCAACAACGAGCCCTTCGCCTTCCTCCAGTCGGTGTTCCAGACCATCGCCATGGCCAACGTGTCGAAGAGCGCCCGCGAGGCCCAGGCGCTGGGCTTCCTGAAGGACTCGGACCAGGTCGTGCTGAACGCCTTCGAACTGCTCCACGTGGCGCAGCGCGTCGCCCTGGGCCTGAGCCAGGCCGGCTACCGCCCGCCGCTGGCGCCGCGGGCGATCCAGGTGGCAGGCCGGCCGGGCATCGCCACCCTGGAGATGATGCTGGCCAACATGAAGGAGGGCGGCATGATCTCGGCGCACGACTACCGGGTCGCCAAGGCTGCGGCGACGGCCCTGTGCGGCGGCGACATCGAGCAGGGCACGATGGTGAACGAGGACTGGCTGATCGAGGTCGAACGTCGCGAGTTCGTGGAACTGCTCAAGACCCCTGAGACCCAGGCCCGCATCCGGCACATGCTGGAAACCGGCAAACCGCTGCGCAACTGACCGAACGACGAACCGCGGGCGCCAGCGCGTCCGCGCACAGGAGACAGACATGAGCAAGCAAATCCAGGAAGCCTACATCGTCGCCGCCACGCGCACGCCGGTGGCCAAGCGCAAGGGCATGTTCAGGCACGTGCGGCCGGACGACATGCTGGCCCACGTGCTGGCGAAGGTCGCCGCGCAGGTGCCCGGGCTGGACCCGAAGGAGATCGGCGACGTGATCGTCGGCTGCGCCATGCCCGAGGCGGAACAGGGCATGAACGTGGCGCGCATCGGCCTGCTGCTGGCCGGCTATCCGAACAACGTGCCGGGCATGACCGTGAACCGGTTCTGCTCCAGCGGCCTGCAGACCATCGCCATGGCCGCCGACCGGATCCGCATGGGCGAGGCCGACGTCATGATCGGCGCCGGCACCGAGTCGATGACCATCATGCCGCAGATGATGGGCAACAAGATCGCCATGAACCCGGCGATCTTCGAGAAGGCGGAGAACTACGCGATCGCCTTCGGCATGGGCATCACCGCCGAGAAGGTGGCGCAGCAGTGGAACATCTCGCGCGCCGACCAGGACGCCTTCGCCGTGTCCTCGCACCAGAAGGCGCTGGCGGCGACCGCCGCCGGCAAGTTCCGCGCCGAGATCTCGCCCTACGCCGTGCGCGACCACCTGCCCGACCCGGCCACCGGCACCGTGCGCATCGTCGAGCGGGTCTGCGAAAACGACGAGGGCCCGCGCCCGGATTCGAGCATCGAGGGCCTGGCCAAGCTGCGCCCGGTGTTCTCCACCCGGGGCACGGTGACCGCCGGCAACAGTTCGCAGATGTCCGACGGCGCGGCCGCGGTGCTGCTGATGAGCGAGGCCGCCTGCAAGCGCTACGATGTCAAGCCGCTGGCGCGCTTCGTCTCCTTCTCGGTGGCCGGCGTGCCGCCGGAGATCATGGGCATCGGCCCGGTCGAGGCGATCCCGCGGGCGCTCAAGCAGGCAGGCATCCGCAAGGAGGACGTGGACTGGATCGAACTGAACGAGGCCTTCGCCGCCCAGGCGCTGGCGGTGGTGCGCAGCCTGGAACTCGACCCGGCGAAGGTGAATCCGCTGGGCGGGGCGATCGCGCTCGGCCACCCGCTAGGCGCGACCGGCGCGATCCGCGCCGCCACCCTGGTGCACGCGATGCGGCGCGACAAGTTCAAGTACGGCATGGTCACCATGTGCATCGGCACCGGCATGGGCGCGGCCGGGATCTTCGAGCGGATGTGACCGAGCGCCGGGCCGGCGCCCTGGAGACCCCGATGAGCGAACTGGTACTGACCGAGGTCCGCGAAGGGATCGCGACCCTGACGTTGAACCGCCCGCAGCAGTTGAACGCCCTGTCGGTGGCGATGATGGAGCAGTGGTGCGCCGCAGTGCTGCGGGTGGTCGCCGACGCAGCGGTCCAGGTCATCGTGATCCGCGGCGCCGGCGAGCACTTCATGGCCGGCGGCGACATCCGCGACTTCCAGGCCCGCCTCGGCCTGGAACCGCTGGAACGGCTGCGGGCCTTCCAGGCCATGATCGAGCAGAAGGTCAATCCGGCGGTGCTCGCGCTGCGCCAGACGTACCAGCCGGTGGTCTGCGCCGTGCAGGGCGCCTGCGCCGGGCTGGGCATGTCGCTGATGCTCGGCGCCGACCTGGTG
>DATMWM010000342.1:0-6695 GCA_035562535.1 Rhodocyclaceae bacterium
GCAGGGCGTAATCCACCGTCCTCGCCACTGCGGTGGGATACGGGCTTCGCCCTATCCCACCCTACACGTACCGCAGCGCCGCCGCCCTGACCCGCCGCCCGCCGCGCGACCACGAGCGGATGTCACAGGACCGAGGTGGAACTCCGATCACGGCTCCGCTAGACTTGGCGACCCGGTGCGCGTCCCGCCTGCGGCCGGGGCTCCCGATGCCCGAAGAACAAGTGATCACGCTCGGCGTGCCGCCGGCAAGCCTCCCGGCGCTGCTGGAACATCCGCTGTTCGCCGGTGCGCGGTCCGCGCCGCGCAGGACGCGGGCGGTATGGTTCGACACCGCTGAGCGCGAGTTGCTGCGCCGCGGCATCACCTTGTGCGTCATCGGCAGCGGCAACCGGCGCGTGGCGCACGTCGCCGCCCCGGGTGCGCACCCGCGCAGCGCCGCCTGGCACGGCGCCTTCGATTTCAGCGGGGTGGACAAGAGCGCGCTGCGAACCAGGCTGGAGCGGGCGCGACGCGCAGGACTGGCGCCTGTGATCGAGGCGGCCGCGACCGTGCGCCGCTGGCCGCTGCGCCTGGCGGACGGCAGGACGGTGACCGCCGAGCTTGCCGAGGGCGAGCTCTCGGCCGGCGGCTCAGCCGTGCCGCTGTGCGTCCTGCGCCTACGGCGCGGCGCGGCGGACACGGGCTGCCCGTTCGCCGCGGCGCAGCGGCTGTGCACCGATCTGCCGCTGGAGATCGAACCTGCCACGGTGCCGGACCGCGCGATCGCGATCGCGCTCGAACGCGATCGCAAGCCGGTCAAGTCGCGGCCTTCGGCGCTGCGCGAAACCGACACGCTCGCGCAGGCGCTGCGCGGCATCGTCGACGCCTGCGTCGCCCAGTTCCGCCTGAACGAGCGCGCCGGGCTGGAGGCCGAGGACCCGGAGTACGTGCACCAGATGCGGGTCGCCATCCGCCGGCTGCGCTCGGCGGTTCGCGCCTTCGCCCCGGTGCTGGCGCCGGACTTCGCCGACCGCTTCCTGCCCGGCCTGCGCGCGCTGGCCGGCGCGCTCGGGCCGGCCCGGGACTGGGACGTGCTGCACGACGAACTGGTCCTGCCGGTAGTGCGCGCGCACCCGGAGGATGCGCGGCTGTCCGCCCTGGCCGCGGAGGTCGCCCGGCGCCGGGAGGCGGCGCGCGCCGGCTGCCGGACGGCCCTGCGCGAGGGCGCCCACCGCCTGCTGCTCGTCGACCTGCTCGCCCACGTGCATTGCGAATGGCCGGACGCTTCCCCGGAACCGGCCGCGCCGCTGCCGGACCTGGGCGAGTTCGCGGTCGCCCGGCTCGATGCGCTGTTCCGCCGGGTGCTCAAGGCGGCCAGGCGGGCCCATGCCGACGACATCCCGGCGCTGCACCGGCTGCGCATCATGATCAAGCGGCTGCGCTACGCCATCGAGTTCTTCGCCCCGCTGTTCCCGGCCAAGTCGCAGCGCCGCTTCCTGGCCCGCATGGCGCAGTTGCAGGAGGACCTCGGCCTGCTGAACGACCTGGCCAATGCCCGGCCCAAGCTCGCGCAATGCGCGCAGGAAACGCCGGCGGTCGCCGAGGGCGTGGCCTATGCGGAGGGCTGGTACGCGCCGAAGCTGGCCGAAATGCTGGAGCGGCTGCCGGCCGAGGTGCGCACGCTCTCGCGCCTGCGACCGTACTGGCGCCGCTAGGATCAGGGTTTCGCGGGAAAGCGGACCACCAGTTCCAGCGTCTCCTCGCCGCGCAGCAGCTTCAGCGGCAGCCAGGTGCCTTCAGGCTGGCGGCGGACCGCGGCGATCACCTGGCCGACGCTGCGCGCCGGCGCGCCGGCCACCGTGACCACCCGATCGCCCGCGCGCAGCCCGGACTTCTCCGCCAGGCTGCCGGCGGTGACCTCCTTGACCCGCACCGCCTCGCCCTCCTGATCGAGCAGCACGCCCAGCCGCGGCGGCTCGGGCTTCACCGGCGGCAGGTCCGGAACCGCGAACACGGCGTCGGCAATGCCCGGCTCGAGCAGCGCGCAGTCGATCGAGCGTTCGATCGGCAGCAGGGTGCCGATGCGCTTGACGCCCAGGTCGCGCAACTGATGCGGCACGCCGTAGCCGTGCTGGACATGCCCCATGCCCATCAGGCCGACCACCAGCGGCGCCGGCTGGCCGTCCGGCACCGCCGCCCGGGCCGCCAGCGCCTGGGCCATCGCCCGGTCCCACACCTGCTGCGACTCGACGAAGCGCATCGAGGCCGCCGTTTCCTTCCCCGGCTTGCCGGCACCTGCGCCGTGGCCGTGCTGGCCGAAAACCTCCAGGAGGAACGCGCGGTAGGCGGGCGACGGCGGCGCCGGGCGCGTCACGCCCTCGCGCTGCGCCTGCGGCACCGCATCGAGGCCCTTGTCGGACACCGCGTCGATCAGCGTCGCTTCGACGTTCAGCGCGACCATCGGGATGCGGTTCATCCGCGCGAACTCGAACAGCGGCGCATAGAGCGCCGGATCGACGCTGGCGACCCGGTCCCACTCCGACTGCTCGAGGAACTGGCGCAGGGTCAGGTCGCCGGCAACCCAGCGGTCGAGCACCGGCTGCAGCCTGCGCGGGAAGAACTCGAAGCCGATCGCCATGCGCGGCCGCAGCGCGTGCAGCACCGCCAGGGTCTGGAGCTGCCAGCGGTGGTGGTCGGCGGCGTCGTGCTGCTCGCCCAGCAGCACGATGTCGCGCCGCGCCATGTCCGCGAGCAGTTCGGAGGCGGCCACCGGCCTGGGTTTCTCGCCCCGGGTGTCGTGCCATGCGGCAGCCGTGAGGCAGGGCGCGGCGGGAGCGGCGTGGCCAGGATCGTGCGCTTCGGAGGCGGCCGGCCACGCCCAGGCGGCGGCCAGCAGGGCGGCGAGGACTGGCTGCAGGGCGCGGCTCAATCGCCGCTTCCGTTCTCGTCGGGCATGCTCAGCACCTCCGCCAGCCGCTGCTCCACCAGCCGCGCGGTGTGTATGCCCATGTTCTTGAGCTTCTGGTCCAGCGCGGCGATCTCCACCAGCGTGCCGACGCTGCGCCCGGGCTTGACCGGGATGATCACGTGCGGCAGTTCCACGTCCAGGATGCTGATCGAGTTCTCGGTCAGGCCGGTGCGGTCCTGCTCGCCGCACTCCGACCAGTCGACCAGCGTGATCACCATCGAGATGCGCTTGTCCGAGCGGATCGCGGCCGCGCCGAAGAGCCGGCTGACGTCGATGATCCCCAGACCGCGCGCCTCCATGTGGAAGGGCAGCAGGCTGGAGCCGCGCCCGATCAGCAGCGAATCGTTCAGGCACTTGATCGTCACCGCGTCGTCGGCCACCAGGTGGAAGCCACGCCGGATCAGCTCCAGCCCAACCTCGCTCTTGCCCACGCTGCTCTTGCCCTGGATCAGCACGCCCATGTCGTGGATCTCCATGAGCACGCCGTGCACCGTGGTCTCGGGCGCGAAATCCGGCGCGAGGTTCTCCCACAGCCGCTTGTAGAGCTTGGTCGTGCTGTGCGGGCAGGTGAGCACCGGGATCGACGCGGCATCCGCGCGAACGACCAGGTCGGCCGGCGGCTCCCGCCCGTTGCTGACGATGGCGCACGGCGTGGCGTCGGCCAGCACCCGCACCAGCGTCGCCTGCAGGACCGGGTCGCCCGCGTGCGCCGCCACGTAGGCCACCTCGCCCTTGCCGAAGATCTGGATGCGGTCCGAGCGGAACTCGGCGAAGAAGCCCGTGAGCTCCAGCGCCGGTCGGTTCAGCTCCACGGTCGTGATCGGCCGGTCCAGCCCTGCCTGCCCCGCCACCACGCGCAGGCCGAGCATGGCGTCCTCGAGCAGTTTTCGTACCGCGATGGCCATGATGCGTCGTCTTGCCCCTACTGATCGTGCGGACAACGATAACAGCCTCGGCCCACGGAGGGAATGCCGGCGCGCGCCGCCGGCCCCGCCCGCGCCGCCGGCTGTCCCCTATCTGCAACAGGGCGCAGGGCACCCCGCGGCCGCCTCGGCCGACCCATGCCGGGTTGTCCACACTTTCTGTGGATAACCCCACGGTGCACCGGCCCGGAAGCCCCGGCCGGCGCGGCTTCCACTGGGCTGCCGAAAGATTGCGCAACGATGACAGCCTGCAGGCCCTGCCTGAATTCTTGACAGCGGTCAAGGTCGGCCCGTGCGCTCCGGTGGCCCAATGCCGCCTTGGCTCCGTGCGGACGTTCGCGTCCGCGCCGTCTTTCGTCGACCGCAAGGAGCCATCTACATGCCGAATCACTGCGCCGCGCGCGCACCCCTGTTTTTCACCCCGGACGAACTCGCTGCGCTGCGGTGCGATCCCCGCGCCTGCAACCGCGATCGCCGCACCTTCCTGAAGTGGAGCGCGGCGCTCGCCGCCCAGGCGGCGGCCGGCGGCGCGCTCGACCTGCTCACGGGCGGCCCCGCCCGCGCCGACGACACCATGGTCAACGTCGCGCGCTGGGTCTACTCGGTGTGCGGTTACTGCTCGGTCGGCTGCGGCCTGCACATCGGCGTCGACGCGGCAGGCAAGGCGGTGTTCGTGAGGGGCAACGCGCGCCATCCCACCAATTCGGGCTATGTCTGCGTCAAGGGACTGTACGAGCACAAGGTGCTCGACGACAGCCAGTTGCGCGTGGGCAGCCGCGCCCGCTATCCGCTGCTGCGCAACGCCGCCGGCGGCTACGACCGGGTCACCTGGGAGCAGGCGATCGACCTGCTGGCGCGGCGCATCGCGGAGGCCGTTTCCACCTCCGGGCCGGATTCGGTCGGCATCTACAACACCGGCCAGTGGACGCTCGAGGAGTACTACTCGATGGGCAAGCTCGGCAAGGGCGCCATCGGCACGAGCGTGATGGACTCGAACACCCGGTTGTGCATGGCCGCGGCGGTCTACGGCTACATGAGCACCTTCGGCTCGGACGGCCCGCCCGGCTGCTACGACGACATCGAACACACCGACTGCTTCTTCCTCATGGGCACCAATCCGGCGGAGATGCACCCGCAGGTCTGGCGGCGCATCGCCAGGGCACGCGCCGCCACGCGGCGCCCGAAGATGATCGTCGTCGACCCGCGGCGCACGCTCACCGCGCGCAGCGCCGACCTGCACCTGGCGCTGCGCCCGGGAACCAACGTCGCGCTGATGAACGGCATCCTGCAGCAACTGATCGCCAACGGCTGGATCGCCCGCGACTACATCGCCGCGCACACGCGCAACTTCGATGCCTTGCAGGCCAAGGTCGCCGGCTACACGCCGCAGAAGGTGGCGCAGATCACCGGGCTCGCCGCCGCGGACATCCAGACCGCGGCGCGCTGGATCGGCGAATCGCGCGAGGTCTGGTCCCTGTTCATTCAGGGCGTGTACCAGAGCATGGGCGCCACCGATTCCGTGCGGCTGATCTGCGCGATGCATCTGGTCACCGGCAAGATCGGGCGGCCCGGCTCGGCGCCGTTCAGCATCACCGGCCAGGCCACGGCGATGAGCAACCGCGAGGCCGGCGGGTCCTCGGCGCTGGCCGGCTACCGCAACTACTACAACCCGGAGCAGGTCGCCGCGCTGGAGAAGCAGTGGAACGTCCCCGCGGGGCGCATCCCGCGCCATGCCACGGTGCCGGTCAGCTCGGAAAAAGAACTCCAGCCCGGCATAGAAAGCATGACCTCGATGATCCGCGAGGGCGCGCTGAAGGTGTGGTGGGTCGCCTGCAGCAACCCGGCGGTGTCGCTGCCGGATCTCAACCGGCTGTTCGCGGACCTCGACTTCGCCAACCCGCGCCGGCCCTTCGTCGTGGTGCAGGACATCTACGATCCGGTCGAGTCCAAGGTGTTCGCCGACCTGTTCCTGCCGGCGGCGCAATGGGCCGAGAAAACCGGCACCTACACCTGCTCGGAGCGACGGGTCAATCTCGGCCGGCAGGCCGTGATGCCGCCTGGATACGAGCTGCGGCCGGCCTACGGCGCCTACTCGGATTTCGACATCACCCGCATGGTGGCTGTGAAGCTGGCGCAGATCGACCCGCGCTTCCGCGACGCCGACGGCAAGCCGCTGATCGGCTACGCCACACCCGAGCAATGCTTCGAGGAATGGAAGCGGGCCTCGGCCGGGCGCCCCTGCGACATGAGCGGCATGAGCTACGCCGCAATCGAGGCGAACAACGGCCTGGCCTGGCCCTCCACCGCGGCCAGCCCGGCGGGCGGCGCACGGCTCTACACCGACGGCGTGTTCAACACGAACTGGGAACGCGCCCAGTACGGCAAGAGCCCGGACGCGCCCTGGATCGATCCGGACGGACTGTCCCGCGCCTACCTGTGGGCGGTGGATTATGTGCCGCCACCCGAGGTGCCGGACGAAGAGTATCCGTTCTGGCTCAACACCGGCCGGGTCATCGAGCATTTCCATACCCGCACCAAGACCAAGCGCGTGGCCCAGGCGCACGAAATGGTCCCGGAGAATTTCGTCGAGATCCATCCCGCCGATGCCGACGTGCTGCGGCTGGCGACGGGCGACCTGGCGCGGCTGACCACGCGCCGCGGCGAGATCGTGGTCAAGGCGCGGGTAACCGAGACCGTCGCTGCCGGACAGGTCTTCGTGCCGATGCACTTCGGCGACCTGGACCCGGTGGACGTCGCCGAAAACGGCGGGCGCCAGGTGGCGGTAAACCGGCTCACGCTCAACTACGTGGACCCGGTGTGTTACC
>DATMWM010000343.1:0-4372 GCA_035562535.1 Rhodocyclaceae bacterium
GGCCGAGATCGGCCGAAATGTTCAGCAGCGCCTGCTTGACGAAATGCGACACCAGGCCGGGGTTCGCGCCGTGGGTGAGGATGCAGGTCGGCCCGCCGCCGCGCGGGAAATTCCTTTTCAGGGCCAGCGCCGCCTCGCGCAGCGCGTAGTTCGAGCGCTGTTCCGGATCCAGGCTGGCGTCGGTGTAGCCGCCCGCCCAGGGCTCGATGCAGGTGTCGATGTAGAGCGCGCCGCGCTGCTGGCACAACTCGATCAGCGCATGGCTGGAGACGTCGTTCGAGACATTGACCAGGAAGTCGCCCGCGGCGAGCCGCGGTTCGAGCCAGTGCCGGTAGTTCTCCGGCGTCAGCGGGACGTTGTGGAACTCGACGCCGTATTCCGCCGCGATGCCGCGCCCGCCCTCGTCGCCGGTGATGATGACGATCCGGGACGGGCTGATCTCAAGGTGACGCAGCAGCAGCGGCAGGGTGCCCTGGCCGATCGAACCGAAACCGACCATGACGATCCTGCCGCGCGGGGCATGGTACTTGGGAAACTCGCTCATTCTTGCTACGCATGAAAAGGCTTCGAAGCCGGGAAGAGGCTGCCGAGGATAATCGGTTCCGGCGGCGGGGCGCAATGCCCCGCGTCAGTGTCAGGACGCTTTCCGGAAACCGCCCGCCGGCGCATCCGATACGAACGGCGCGGCATACGGGATTCGCCGAATCACGATGTCGTATCCTTCGCGACCGGTTGCGGCTGCCGGTCGAGTCCGACGTCGTGCCACGAGGCGGCGTCCTCCAGCGGTTCGATGTGCGTCGTCACCGTCGCGCGCGGCAGCAGGTCGCGGATCTCGACCTCGATCCGCTCCGCCAGATCGTGCCCCCGCGCCACCGTCCAGGCTCCGGGCACGAGCACGTGCACCGACACGAACTGGCGGGCGCCGGCCTGGCGCGTGCGCAGCGCATGATAGTCCAGGCCGTCGCCCCGGTGCCGTTCGAGCACCTGCACCACGACCTGGTGCTGCTCGGCCGGCAGCGCCGCGTCCATGAGTCCCTCGGCCGAGCGCTGCAGCAGTTTCCAGCCGGTCCACACGATGTTCGCCGCCACCGCCAGGGCCAGCAGCGGGTCGAGCCACTGCCATCCGGTCGCCGCGACCGCCGCCACGCCGACCAGCACGCCCGCGGAGGTCCATACGTCCGTCATCAGGTGATGCGCGTCAGCCTCCAGCGCGATCGAGTGGTAGCGCCTGCCCGCGCGCAGCAGCACGCGCGCGACGCCGAAATTGATCAGCGAGGCGACGACCGATACCGCCAGCCCGGCGCCCACCTGCTGGAGAGGCTGGGGGTGGATCAGGCGGTCGGTCGCGGCTACCGCGATCGCCGCGGCCGCGAGCAGGATCAGCACGCCTTCGAAGCCGCTGGCGAAGTACTCGGCCTTGGTATGGCCGAAGGCGTGGTTGTCGTCCTCGGGCAGGGCGGCGACGCCAAGCATCAGCAGCGTCACGATCGCACCGGCCAGATTGACGAAGGATTCGAGCGCGTCCGACAGCAGGCCGACCGAGCCGGTCAGCCACCAGGCCAGGCCCTTGAGCAGGATGGTGGCCAACGCCGCGGCGATCGACAGCCAGGCGTAGCGGGCGAGCGATTCGTGCGTCATCGCGTCCGCGCGGAACCCGGCGCCTGCGCCGGTTCGCCTTCCGCCAGGCGCCGCATGGCATCGATCCGTTCCGCTCCAGAAGGGTGGGTGCTGAGGAACGGCAGCAGCGTGGTCCCGCCGGCATCGGCGAGCTTCTGCTGCAGGCGGATCGCGCCTGCCGGGTCGAACCCGGCCTGGCGCATGTAGAACAGGCCGAGTTCGTCCGCCTCGCGCTCGTCGTCCCGCGTGTAGCCGCGTTCGCTGACCGTAGTGGCCGCCTCGGCGAGCAGAATCCCGAAGGGCAGGCCGACGGCCGAGAGCGCGAGGCCGAGCAGGCCGGCGCTGTTCTCGTGCTCCCTGGCGCGGGCGCTGCGCTTTTCCCGGTGACGCAGCGCCAGATGGGCCAGTTCGTGTCCGACCAGCGCGGCGCAGGCATCTGGGTCGTCGCCGATCAGGCGCAGCATGGCGAGATTCGCGGCGATCGTCGGCCTGCCGTCCTCGTAGAAGACGAAGGCGTTCGGCTCGGCGCCTTCCGTCACGATCAGTTCGGCCTGCGGTCCGGCGGCGGCCTCCTCGACGCGCTTCTTGGCATCCAGCAGGGTGCGCACCGAGCGGGTGTCCAGGGTCTCGACGCGCTCGCTGCCGATGCGCAGGTGCAGCGTCCCCTCGCCCAGGCCGGCGATGTCCGAGGCGCGCCAGGAGCGCATGATGTCGTCACTGGCACAGCCCGCCGCAAGCGCCGCGCAGAGCGCGGGAACGGCGAATCGCCGGGCGGCGGACGGCGGCATGGCGCGGCCGGCGGGCTTCAGGCCGGCTCGTACATCGGCTTGCCGTCGTTCAGCCGCAGCCAGCCCTTGACGATGCGGTAGATCACCCAGATGGCATCGGCGACGAGGATGAAGTAGCCGACGATCAGCACGAAGGTGAGCACGCCCAGCACCGCCCACAGCAGGCTGTACCAGAAGGTGCGGATCTGCCAGCGGAAATGCGATTCCAGCCAGGTGCCGCGCACGTCGTCGCGCTTCACGTAGTTGATGATCACCGCCACGATGATGGTCAGCCCGACCAGGAAGGACGCGGCCTGCAGCGCATAGACCACGAGGGTGAGCGTGCGCGCGGATTGCAGCGATTCGGTCGGCATGTCGGCGGGGGCCTGCTGGTTCATTTCGCTCTCCTGTTTGTTGGGTTCATTTTCGCCCGCGCAGCAGGTCGTTCAGCGCCTCGAATGGCCGGTGGGTGGCCGTTCCTTCCGGGTGCGTCCCGGATGCGGAGCCGCCGGCCGCTGAGTCCAGCATGCGGGCGTGCTCGTTCTCGTGGCAATAGACGCAGAGCAGTTCCCAGTTGCTGCCGTCCGGGGGGTTGTTGTCGTGGTTGTGGTCCTTGTGGTGCACGGTCAGCAACTGCACGGTGCTGCGGTCGAACTCGCGCGTGCAGCGCGTGCAGATCCACGGATAAATCTTCAGCGCCCGCTCACGATAGCCCTGCTCGCGCTGCTCGCGTTCGCGCCGCGCCTGCGCGACGACGCGATCCAGGCGCGCCATGTCCGGACCCTTGCTGTTCGGCGGCATCGATCGGCTCCCTGCGCCGGCTCCGATTTCCGGCGGTGCCGATACAATACCGCGCAGCGCCCGTTTTCCGCCATAGGCTACGGATCCGGCGGCGGGCGATCCACCCGGGGAGGGGACTTGAGCGATTCCGTACCGGTGCCGCAGCCGCCCACGGCCAGCCGGCGCTGGGCCGAACGCCTGCTGGGGCTGTTCGGCTGGAAGGTGGACGTGCGCTGGCCGCCGGTGCCCAGGTGCGTGATCATCGTCTATCCGCACACCTCGAACTGGGACTTCGTCGTCGGCATCGTCGCGCGCCATGCCGTCGCGCTGCCCGTGCAGTGGGTAGCCAAGGACGCGCTGTTCCGCGGACCGTTCGGGCCGCTGTTCCGGCGCTGGGGCGGCATCCCGGTCAACCGGCGCGAGCCGGCCGGCTTCGTCAGCCAGCTCGCCGGGGAGTTTCGCCGGCGCGCCCGGATGTGGGTGGCGATCACCCCCGAGGGCACGCGCTCGCATACCAGCCACTGGAAATCCGGCTTCTACCGGCTCGCGCTGGACGCGGGCGTGCCGGTCGGCCTGGCCTACATCGACTACGCGCACAAGACCGTCGGCCTCACCACCTACCTCGACCTCACCGGCGACCAGCAGCGCGACCTGGACACGATACGCGCGTTCTATGCGGACAAGATCCCGCTGCGACCGGAGAAGGCCGGTGCGATCCGCTTCCGCGACGACGCCGCGCGGCGGCCCGCCCCGGATCGCTGATAGCGCGCGGAACGCTATTCCGGCATCCTGCCCGCGCGCAGCGACAGCGGCCAGCCGATCGCGCGCTTCACCTGCGGCGCACCCCATAGCGGTTCGAGTTCGCGCCGCAGGGCCGCAACCGGATCGTCACCGCGCGCGGTGACGTACCTCCCCGTGGCCGACCAGCTTCTCAGGTAGCCGAGCAGTTCGTCCAGGCTCCACCCGGCCTGCATGGCGAACGCGGGCGCCGCGATCTCGTCGAAGGGAAAAGCCAGGGTGCGGTAGCCGGACTCCACGTGCCTGCGCTCCGGCGGCCAGTACGGCCCGACCGTGTCCCGGTAGAACACCTGCACGCGCGCGTCGACGTCCGGGCCCTCGACACGGATCACGCCGTAGGTCCACACCGCGAGTACGCCGCGGGGCTTGAGCACGCGGCGTACTCGCGGTGTGGACCTACGGCGTGATCC
>DATMWM010000344.1:0-6324 GCA_035562535.1 Rhodocyclaceae bacterium
GGACAGGAAGGCCTGGTCGCCGCGGGTGAAGCACACCGTGTTTTTCAGGAACGCCCCGCAGGCAAGCACCTGCGGCACCGGCCCGGCCAGCCGGATCGCCCGCGGCGTGAAGCCGCGCGCCCTTCGAATGAACTGGACCGACGCCGCGCCCCGCCCCGCATCATCGTTCTTAACCGCTCTTCTTCTAGATCCTGGATCCTGAATCCCGCATCCTGAATCCTGCACCCTAACCACCGAATCGTCGCAGCGCGTCACGATCTCCCGGTCGTGCATGACGAAGGCGTCGGCGATGCCGGCCAGCCGCGCCAGCGCCTCCTGGTTGCCGATGACCAGCGGCTCGCCGCCCGGGTTGGCGCTGGTCATCACCAGCGCCAGCGGCTGCGGCCGGGCCATCCAGTCGATGCCCTGGGGCCGGCCGGCGGCCTCGTGGAATAGCAGGTATTGCAGCGGCGTGTAGGGCAGCATGAGGCCCAGCCACTCCAGCCCCGGCGCCACGCCGGGAACGAGCGCATCGCAGCCGGCGCGCTTGCGCATCAGCACGATCGGCCGCTCGGGGGATTCCAGCGTCCGCAGCGAATCCGGGTCGGCGTCCACAAACTCCGCCAGCGAGGCGCTGCCGGCGAGCATCACCGCGAAGGGTTTCTCCTCCCGGTTCTTGCGCGCGCGCAGCCTGGCCACCGCTGCGCCGTTGCGCGCGTCGCAGGCCAGGTGGAAGCCGCCCAGGCCCTTTATCGCCAGGATCTCGCCGCGTTGCAGCCGGTCGAGGGATTCCGCGATCACGTCGCCCGCCGGCTGCCGCGCGCCCGCGGCGTCGCACAGCCACAGCGACGGGCCGCAGGCCGGGCAGGCGTTCGGCTCGGCGTGGAAGCGGCGGTGCGCGGGGTCGCGATACTCCGCCAGGCAGGCCGGGCACTGGGCGAAGGCCGCCATGCTGGTCTGCGGCCGGTCGTAGGGCAGGTTGCGGATGATCGTGTAGCGCGGGCCGCACTGCGTGCAGTTGATGAAGGCGTAGCGGTGGCGCCGGTCCGCCGGATCGAACAGCTCGGCCAGGCAGTCCGGGCAGGTGCCCACGTCCGGCGCGGCCTCGGCCAGCATGGTGCCGCCGCGGCTGGCCAGGATCCGGAACGCCGGCTCCCCCGGCTCGACCGGCAGGCCGCTCTCCTCCACCGCGCTGATGCGCGACAGCGCGGGCGCCTCGGCGCTCAGGCGGCGGCGGAACTCCTCGGCCCGCCGCACCGGGCCCTGGATCTCGATATGCACGCCGTCGGCGTCGTTGCGCACCCAGCCCTGGAGCTGCAGTTCGCCCGCCAGCCGGAAAACGAAGGGACGAAATCCGACGCCCTGGACCTGGCCGCGCACTCGCAGGTACCGCCTGACCTGCGGCGGGGATTCCAGCACCGCGGCCACTGCCTCAGCCGGCCCGCCCCGCGAGCTGCGCCTCCAGCTCCGCCACCCTCCGGCGCAACTGGTCCACTGTTTCGGTCCTCGACGAGCGTGCGCGCGCCAGGCCGGCCTCCAGCCAGTCCAGCCACTGCGCCATGCCGGTGCCGGAGGTGGCCGAGACCTGGATCACCGCGATCCGCGGATTGACCCGGCGCGCGTACTCGATGCAGCGCCCGACGTCGAAGGACAGATGCGGCAGCAGGTCGACCTTGTTCAGCAGCATCAGGTCGGCCGCGCGAAACATGTTCGGATACTTGAGCGGCTTGTCCTCGCCCTCGGTCACCGACAGGATCACCACCTTGTGCGCCTCGCCCAGGTCGAACTCGGCCGGACACACCAGGTTGCCGACGTTCTCGATCATCAGCAGCGACTCGTCCGCCGGCGCCAGGCGTTCGAGCGCATGGCCGACCATGTGCGCATCCAGGTGGCAGCCCTTGCCGGTATTGACCTGGATCGCCGGCGCGCCGGTGGCGCGGATGCGCTCGGCATCGACGCTGGTCTGCTGGTCGCCCTCGACCACCGCGATCGGGTGGCGGCCCCTGAGCGCCTCGATGGTCTTCACCAGCAGGGTCGTCTTGCCCGATCCGGGGCTGGAGACCAGGTTCACCGCGAACATGCCGCGGTCGGCGAAGCCGCGCCGGTTGGTCTCGGCGTAGGCGTTGTTCTTGGCCAGAATGTCCTGCTCGATGCGCACCATCCGCTCCTGGCTCATGCCCGGCGCATGGGCGCCGGCCGGGCCGGCGCCAAAATTCACCGCGCCGCCTTCCTCGCCGTGCTGGTGCGGATGATCGTGCTCGCCGGCGTGCTCGTGGGCGTGGCTGTGCACCGTGCCGTCGGCGTGGCGGTGCGCATGCTCGTGTCCCTCCGGATGTTCATGAACATGCTCGCCGTGGTGTTCGTGGTTGTGGCTGTGCCAGGTCCCGTCGGCGTGCTGGTGGTAATGGCCGTGGCCGTGCTGGTGGGCATGTTCGCCCTGATGCTCGTGGGCATGGCCATGCACCGTGCCGTCGTCGTGACGATGCTCGTGCTCGTGGCCCTCCACCCTGGTTTCGCCCTGCCCGCAGCCGCAAACTGTACACATGATCTCTCCCGGGTTCGGCGGCGGCATCCCCGCCGAAACGACAAACTCTTGATTCTTGGCGTTTTCGCCTGCTGCTAGTTTGACCTGAATCAGGAAGCGTTCGCAAGCGGGGCGATCATTCGACCGCCAGTTCCTTGACCCGCATGTCGATGCCCTGGCTCGGGTGCACCTGGTAGGCGCCGCAGCGCGGACAGGCGTCGTAGAGCTGATCGATCGGCACGGTCTCGCTGCAGTTCAGGCACCAGCCCTGTCCGGGCACGTCGATGATCTCCAGCCGCGCGCCGTCGGCCACGCTGTCGCGCGTCACCGCGTCGAAGGCGAAGCGCAGCGCCTCCACCTCGACGCCGGCCAGCCTGCCGACCTCGACATAGACCGCCGACACCCGGCGGAAGCCCTGCCGGGCGGCATTGTCCTCGATGATCTGCAGCACGCTCTCGGCGAGCGACATCTCGTGCATGGCTTTCCTCGATCGTGCCGGCCCGGTCCGGGACGGCGGCGCATTCACCTACGATTGATTGCGCGGCCCCGAGTTCCGGAAACCGCGTCCGCCGGGCAGGCGATCGATCCCCGGATCCATTCCGGGCGGCCACCCGGCCGGCCGGGAGGATACCATCCAGCCTCCCGGCGCGTCCCCCGGAACTAGTCGCCCAGTTCGAGCACCACCGGCTGGTGGTCCGAGGCGTCGGTGTCCTGATTGACCCGCACGCCGCGCAGGCGCGGCAGCAGGTCGTCGGTGACGAAGACGAAGTCGCAGCAGTAGGGCGAGTCGGGCCATTCGCAGCCGTGCAGGCCGACCGTGTCGTGGTGCGGCTCGTCGTAGTGCGCCGCGAGCCAGGCATCCACCAGGCGCGGCGTGTCGTCCTCGTAGGCCCAGGTCATGACGCCGTGCTCGGCGTCGCCCGGCTTGAAGTTCAGGTCGCCGCACAGGATCGCCGATTGACCGCGCGGCAGCACCGCGAACGGGCCCTCAGTCTGCTCGGCGGATCGCGGGCTGCGCGCATGGGCGGCGGCCTGCCGGTGGATCTCGCGCAGGGCCTGCACCTGCATCAGGCGCTGCTTGCGCGAGTAGTACTCCAGATGGGTGGTCATCACCCGCACCGGGCCGAAGGCGAATTCCACCACCGCCTCGACGCAGATCCGCTGCATGCTGGACACGCCGGGATCCGCCGGCCAGGGCAGCAGATGGCGGAACACCTGGAGCACCGGCAGGCGGCTCAGGATCAGGTTGCCGAAGCCGCTGCGCCCGCCGCGCCCGTCCGGGAGATCGGTGGCCACGCCGTAGAACGCCTGGTACCCCGGGAACGCCTCGCGCAGCAGCGCCACCTGGTCCTCCCCCTGGCTGCCCGGCAGGCCCGGAAAGTTCACCGCCACCTCCTGCAAACAGAGTACGTCGAAGTCCGCGGTTTCGCGCGCCACGCGGGCGATGCGCGCCAGGTCCACCCTGCCGTCGCAGCCGCGTCCCCATTGGATGTTCCATGTCACCAGTCGCATGATCGCCGGCTCCTCTGCCATGTCTCAGCCGCGAGTCTACCGCGGAGCGGCGGCGCGGCCCGCATCGCCGTCCCGTGCAGGCCCCTTGCGGCGGCCGCCCGCGCCGCTTAACCTGCGCTGCTTCCTTGCCTGTGCTTCGAAACCATGGCCGAGTCCCATGCCCACCCGGACCGAGGCGGCCGGACGCTTATCCTGGCGCTGGCGGTAACGCTGGGCTTCGCCGCGGTCGAAGCCTTCGCCGGGTGGCTCGCCGGTTCGCTGGCCCTGCTCGGCGACGCCGGCCACATGCTCACCGACAGCGTCGCGCTCGGCCTGGCCGCGGCCGCCGCCCGGCTGGCGCGCCGGCCGCCCTCCTTCCGCCTGTCCTACGGGCTGGCCCGGGTGGAGGTCCTGGCCGCCCTGGCCAATGCCGGCTTCATGTTCGCGCTCGTGCTCGGCCTCGGCTGGCAGGCCCTGCACCGCCTGCTCGAAACCCAGCCGGTGGACGGCGAACTGGTGGCCTGGGTGGCGGCGATCGGGCTGCTGGTCAATGTCGCCGTGGCCTGGATCCTGCTGGGCGGCGAGCGGGACCTGAACACCCGGGCGGCCCTGCTGCACGTGATCGGCGACGCGCTCGGTTCGGTCGCCGCGCTGAGCTCGGGCCTGGCGGTGGCCTGGTTCGGCTGGACGCGGGCGGATCCGCTGCTCTCGCTGTTCATCTGCGGGCTGATCCTGTTTTCCACGCTGCGGCTGGCCGGCGAGGCGATCCGCACCCTGCTCGAAGGCGTGCCGACCGAGATCTCCCTGCCCCAGGTCGGCCGGCGCATGGCCGGGGTAGGCGGGGTGGTTTCGGTGCACGACCTGCACATCTGGTCGGTCTCGTCGCGGCTGGTCGCCCTGACCGCCCACGTGGTGGTGGCGGACCTCGCCGCCTGGCAGGCGATCCTGGCCGACCTGAGCACGCTGCTGCGCGAGGAATTCGCGATCGAGCACGTGACGCTGCAGCCGGAGGTGCGCCCGGCCTCGGCGGTCCGGCTTACCCGGATGCCGCCGGCGGAGGCTCGCCGGCGCTGACGCGGCCCGGGGCCTGCGCCCGCCGCAGCGGCAGCTTCAGCTCGACCACACCCAGGTCGCGTCGCGGCGTCACCTTGAAGCCGCAGTCCCGGGCCAGATTCTTCATGCGATCGTTGTCCAGCATCGTCTCGCCGCGCAGCTCCGCGGTACCCCGGTCGCGCAGATAGGCGATCAGCTTGTCCAGCAGCAGGCGGCCGAGACCCATGCCCTTGAGATCGGAACGGACCACGATGGCGAACTCCGCCGCCACGTTGTCCGGGTCCGCCACCGCGCGGACCTCGCCGAGGGTCTGCGCGTGCCCCTCGGCGTCGCGGCCGACCGCCACGAAAGCCATCTCCCGGTCGTAGTCGATCTGGGTGTAGCGCGCCAGTTCGGAATGCGGCAGCCGGCGCATCACGCTGAAGAAGCGGTAGCGCACGTCCTCGGTGTCCAGCGACGCCAGGAATTCTCCGTGCGCGGCCTCGTCCTCCGGCATGATCGGCCGCAGCTCGATCGCGCGCCCGCGCCAGCGGACCTGCTCGCGCAGCTCCTGCGGGTACGGCCGGATGGCGAAGCGCCGCGCGCCGCTGCGGCGGCGGTGCGCGACGATGCGCAGGCGGGCCTCCCGGATCCGCACGGCCTGCGCATCAACGATCAGCGGATCGATCTCGAGTTCGACGATCTCGTCCAGGTCGGCCAGCAGCTGGGACACCTGAACCAGCGCCAGGAAGATCGGCTGCATGTCGACGTCGCCGGCCGCGGCCATGCGCCGCCCGACGGCGGTGGATTCCACCAGGTCGCGGGCCAGCGCCAGGTTCAGCGGCGGCAGCGCCACTGCGCAATCCCGGGGATTGGTCAGGGATCCGCCGCCCTCGCCGAACAGGATGACCGGCCCGAACACCGGGTCGGGCGCCACGCCGATGAACAGCGCCCAGGCATCGGTGCGCACCACCGCCGGCTGGACGATGAAGCCGAGCACCCGCTGTTCCGGCTGGCGTTCCCGGACACGGCGGCGCAGATTGCGCACCGCCTCCCGGACCTCGGCCTCCGAATCCAGGAAGGACAGGATCCCGGCGACCCTGCCTCCGCCGGCGCCCTGCGCGGCCAGCAGCATCTTGATCGTCACCGGGAAGCCGAGGGCACGGGCCGCATCGATGCAGCCCTGCGCGCTGCGGGCGAACGGCAGCTCGGCCGCCGGAAAGCCGTAGGCGGCCAGCAGGGCCATGGCGTCGCGATCGAGCAGCCGGTCCCGCCCGTCCCTGAGCGCCCGCGCCACC
>DATMWM010000345.1:0-3227 GCA_035562535.1 Rhodocyclaceae bacterium
GGGCGCCGCGACGGATCGAAGCTGTTCCCCTATTTCCACGCGGAGCAGGTGTTCCTCGAACATGCCGAGAGCACGCGCGGGCGCGACCTGGACATCACCGGCCTGGACTACGCCGTGCTCGACCGGGTCGGCCCGCAGCAGTGGCCGATGCCCGCAGGCCGCGCCGCCGGGACGCCGCGGCTCTATGCGGACGGGCGGTTCGCCAGGCCCGGCGGCCGCGCCCGCTTCGTCGAACTGCCTTCCGGGCTGACCGCCGAGCAGGTCGGACCGCGGTTTCCGCTGCACCTGACCAGCGGACGCCTGCGCGACCAGTGGCACGGCATGAGCCGTACCGGCAAGCTCGCCCAGTTGTTCAACCACGGCGGCGAACCGCGCCTGCTGATGCATGCCGCAGACATGGAACGGCGCGGGCTGGCTGAAGGCGACTTCGCCGCCATGTCCAGCCGCCGCGGCATGGTGGTGCTGCAGGTCGCCGCCTCGCCGCAGATGCGCAGCGGACAGACCTTCCTGGCGATGCACTGGGGCCGCCGCTATCTCGGCTCGGATGGGGCGAACGCGCTGATCGGCGCCGCGCTCGACCCGGTCTCGGGCCAGCCCGAGTTGAAGCACTCGGCGGTTCAGGCGGAGAAGATCGAGCTTCCCTGGCAGGCATTGGTGCTGCGGCTTGCCCGCGGCGCCGACGCCCAGGGCGCGGCGGTCGGGTGGCTCGAGGCGCTGCAGCCGCTGCTGCCGCGATTCCGCTACGCCGCCCTGAGCCTGGCCGGCCGCGAGCAGCCGCTGCTGCGGCTGCGCATCGCCCACGACGAACCGATTCCGTCGGCATGGCTCGCCGAGATCGAGACCGCCGTGCGGATGCCGGAAGAGCAGTGCCTAAGCTACGCGGACAGGCGCCGGGGCATCTCCAAGCTGGCGCTGCTGGAAGCCGGTTCGCTGGCCGGGCTGCTGCTCAACGGCGAGACGGCGGCCGGCTCCTGGCTGGCCGAGGCGATGCTCGCCGGCACGCCCGCCGAGGAACTGCGCCGCTGGCTGTTCGCTCCTTCGGCGGCACCGCCTGCCGCGACGAAGCGCCGTGGCCGCATCCTCTGCAACTGCCACGACGTCGCGGAGAGCGAAATCACCGAGCAGGTCGCCGCCGGCGCGGACCTGCAGTCGCTGCAGGAGAAGCTGCGCTGCGGCACCTCCTGCGGCTCCTGCCTGCCGGAGATCAGACGAATACTCGCGGCCGGCCGCGCCGCCGCGTAAGACTACACAAGAAAAGCACACGAAACATGGAGGGGGGACGGCGATGGACCTTGCAGGACACCTGCGCCGGCTGGCGGCGGGAACCGGCGCGCACGCGCTCGCAACCGCGGAAGCCGAACAACTGTTCGGCGCGATGCTGGACGGAACGGTCGCGCCTCTGGAACTCGGCGCGATCCTGGCGGCGCTGCGGCGCAAGCGCGAATCGGCTGCCGAGCTGACCGGCTTCGCCCGCGCGCTCGCCGCGCGCACGCTGCAGATCCACCTTCCGCCCGGGGCGCCGCGCTGCGCGGTGATCCCGAGCTACGCCGGGTCCCCGCATCCGCCGAACCTGATGCCCCTGCTGGCGCTGATGCTGGCGCGCCACGGCGTGCCGGTACTGATCCATAGCCACGGCGAAGCCGGGCGCTCGCCGAGTCTCGCCGTCCTGAACGAACTGGGCGTCGCGCCGGCGACCTCGCTGGCCTCGGCGCAGAGCCTGCTGACCGGCCAGGGGCTGGCCGTGCTCGCCACCGAGATGCTGGCGCCGGGGCTGGACAACCTGCTGGCGCTGCGCGAGCGCCTGCCCTGGCGCAGCAGCGCCCATCTCGCCGCGAAGCTCCTCGACCCCTGCCCGGGTCGCAGCCTGCGCATGGTGTGCACCGCGGACCCCGGCCTGATCGAGACTATGCGCGAGACGCTCAGGCAGTCGTCGGCCGACGCGCTGCTGATGCGCACGCCCGGCGACGAGGCCTCGGCCAACCCGCTGCGGCGGCCACGCATCGAACATTTCGTCCAGGGGCAGGCGTCGGTCCTGTTCGAGGCGGAGAGCGCGCCGACCGCACCCGCCTGGCCGGTTCCGGATCCGTCCGACCCTCGCGCGATGGCCCGATGGATCGCGGCGGTGCTCGAAGGCCGCCGCGCCGCGCCGCAGCCGCTGCTCAACCAGCTCTCCGCCTGCCTCTACGCCTGCGGCCGGGCACCCGACCTGAATCGCGCGAAAGCGATGGTCGCACTCGGCGCGGCGCCCCTGCTCCGCCTGCCGCCCGCGAGCGCCGCGCAGCGGCTGCTGCCCGCGCCCTGAGCGGCGCCGGCCGCCGGCCCGCGGCCGCGAGGCTATACTGAACGGACTCGCCCGGACCCGTCGTCGACGTGATCGATCAGATTCTCGGAAAGCCGCGCCTCGCATTCGCAGCCGTGTTCGCGCTGTGCGCCGGCCTGCTCGGCTTCGGCATGTTCCTGCAGCTCGGCCTGGGGCTGGAACCCTGCCCGATGTGCATCATGCAGCGCTACGCCTTCGTCCTGTGCGGGCTGATCGCCGCCGTGGCTGCGCTGCACGGCCCGGCCGGCGTGGGCCGGCGCGTCTATGCAATTGCGATCGCGCTCGCGGCGGCAGCGGGCGGCGCGGTGGCGGCGCGCCAGTCCTGGCTGCAGCACTTCCCGCCCAACGTTGTGGACTGCGGGCCGGATCTCGAATTCATGCTCGACAGCTTCCCGCTGGCCCAGGCGCTGCCGCTGATCTTCCGCGGCACCGGCGACTGCTCCAAGGTGCAATGGAGCTTTCTCGGCCTGTCGATCGCCGAGTGGTCGCTGATCTGGTTCGCCCTGATCGCGGTCGCCGGGATCTGGCTGTCGCTCGCCAAGCACCGGCCGTAGGCTACGGCACCATCGCGGCCTGAACGGCGCGCCGGCCCTCTCCCCCGGAACTGGCGCGAGGGGTCAGGGGTGAGGGGTCCGCGCCTTACGCCAGCCCGAGCATCACCTCGTCGCCCTCCAGGCGCACCGGCAGCTTGCGGGTACAGCCCTGGTCCGGCGCGCAGGCCTCGCCCGACTCCAGCCCGACGATCCAGCCGTGCAGCGGGCAGGTAACCTGATGGCCGAACACGATGCCCTGGGAAAGCGGACCGCCCTTGTGCGGGCACTTGTCCTCGACCGCGAAGACCGCGTCGTCGGCCGTGCGGAACACCGCGATGTCGGCGCCGCCGGTTTTCACCACCCGCGCGCCGAGC